>JBEIPX010000158.1:0-6936 GCA_040376815.1 Bradyrhizobiaceae bacterium | reverse complement strand
TCATCTTCGCTCCATGGAATCGGCGCCTGCGACAGCGCTGTCAGTGCAGGCGCATCCCAGCCCTCGGCGACGCCGCCGGCGAGATGCGCCGCACCGGTGCGCTCAGCGCCGAACGCATTGCGTGGCGTATGGCACGCACCGCAGTGCCCGACTGCTTCGACCAGATACGCGCCTCTGTTCCACTCCGCCGACTTCGATGGATCGCTCGTCATCGCTCCGGAGGAGTGGAACATGGCGTTCCATGCCGCCAGCAGCGGGCGGACGTTGAACGGGAAGGCGAGCCTGGTTTCAGGGTTTGGCGCATGCACCGGCGTCTGCGTCATCAGGTGCGCGTAGAGCGCCTGCATGTCGGCGTCGGAGATTTTGGTGAAATGGTTGTACGGAAACGCCGGATAGAGATGGCGGCCATCGCGATGGATGCCGTCGCGCATCGCCCGCTCGAACGCGGGATACGACCACGCGCCGATCCCCGTTTGACGATCCGGCGTGATGTTGGTCGCGTAGACGACGCCGAACGGCGTCTCCAGTGCGCGTCCGCCCGCGTTGACAATACCCGACGGCCCGGTGTGGCACACCGCGCAGTCGCCGATCGCCGCGAGCTGCACGCCGCGCGCGATCGTCGACGCCGAGTAGGTCGATGGATCGAACGCCGCGATCGGCGCGATCGCCGGCCGCCACGGCCACAGCATCGCCACCGCCGCGCACGCGGCTGCGCCCACTGTTGCGAGCGACGGCATCCATGACCGGCATGGCGGGACAACGCGCACCGGCTCGGGCGCGGGAAGTGCCGCGGTAGCAACTCCTGCTTCCTGCAAGCCCGCGCGGATGCGTTCCGGCGTGAACGGCAGTTCGCGGAAGCGGACGCCGGTCGCGTCAAAAATCGCGTTGGCGATCGCCGCGGCGCTCGGCACCGATGCGGACTCGCCGACGCCGAGCGGCGGCTGATCCTGACGCGGCAGCATCAGCACGTCGATGGATGGAAGCTCGGGGAAGGTGATGATGGGGTAGGAGCCCCATTCGCGGCTGGTCACGCCGGTGGCGTCGAAGGTGACTTCTTCCTTCAGCGTGCGGCTGACCGACTGGATCACGTTGCCGTGGATCTGATGGCGCACGCCGTCCGGATTGATCATCAAGCCGGAGTCCTGCCCTGCGATCACGCGCGTGACCGCGACGTCGCCGGTGGCCTTGTTGACGGCGACGTCGGCGATCCATGCCGACCAGGCTGCGCCATAGCCGGGAAACTTGCTGTGGACGTAGAGCGCGTAGGCGAAGCCGCGCCCGCGCACGATATCGCCTTCGCTGGGCTTCGGTTGCCATTCCGGGCGTGGCTGCCAGTTGCCGCGCTCGGCGACGGCTTTCACCAGATCGACGGCGCGCGGGTCTTTCAAATAGCGCAGCCGATACTCGACCGGATCGACCTTCGCTTCCGTCGCCAGTTCGTCGATATAGGACTCATGCGCGAACGTGTTCGGCAGCGCCGAAACCCCACGCAGCCATGCCGCGCGCACGATCGGCGGCATGTCGTGCGCGACCACGCGCATGTGCTCGTAGTCGTAGGGCGGGATCGCGGTGCGGTCGCCCATCTCCAAGACCTGCGGCACTGGCGGGATCATGCCGGTGAGGATCAGCGCCAGGGTCGGTGCGCCGTTCGAGGGATAGCGCGTCTGGAAATCGTAAGCCGCGACGCCGCCCTCGGCATCGAGGCCGCCGTTCACGTCCATCAGCTGCCCGGTGCCCTTCGGCTCCCACGCATGTTCCTGCTCGCGGGTAAGTTGCACGCGCACCGGCCGGCCGACTGCACGCGACAGCAGCACCGCGTCGGCGGTGACGTCGTCGGCGCAGTTGCGGCCATAGCAGCCGGCCGCTTCCATGCGAACGAGATCGATCCTGTCTTCAGGCAGATCGAGCAGGAATGCGAGATCGACGCGCAGGATGTGCGGGCTCTGCGTGCCGGACCACACCCGCACGCCGTCCGGCCGCACGTCCGCCAGGGCGCAGGATGGCCCGATCGAGCCGTGCATGTGATACGGCCATATGTATGTGCGCTTGATCGGCTTGGCCGCGCCCGCGATCGCGGCATCGACATCGCCCTTATCAATCAGAACGCGCGGCGTGCTCGGGTTCGCGCGCAGCGCGGTGGCAATGTCTTTCAGATCGCGCACCGCCGGCGTCGGCTTCCACTGAACCTTCAGCTGCTCGGCGGCCTTGATCGCGTTTTCCTCGCGTTCGGCAACAATGCCGATGAAATCGCCGATGGTCACGACCGCAACGATGCCGGGAATGTGCGCAATCGAAGATTCATCGACGGCAACAAGGCTCTTGCCGATGAAGTCGCCCGCATCGACGCCGGCATAAGGCGGACGCACCACGCGTCCGTGCAACATGCCGGGCACGCGCATGTCGTGCACGTAGACCAGTTCGCCGGTGGCCTTGGCCGGAAGATCGATGCGCGGCTGCGACTGGCCGACGAGACGATACGATTCGACTGTCTTTACCTTCACGTCGTCGGCGAGTTCGAGCCGGATCGTCTCCTCGCCGATCAGTTCGCCGTAAGAGACACTGCGATTGTCGTTGCCGCGAATGAGACCGTCGGTGACGGTAAGCTGCGCCTCCGGCAGTTCCAGCCGCGCTGCCGCGCGCGCCACAAGAAAATGCCGCGCCTGCGCCGCGGCCTTGCGCAGCGGCACGGCGGTGATTTGGATCGTCTCGCTGGCGATGGTTGCGCCCTGGTTGGGCGTGCGCGATGGATCACCGAGCACGATCGTCACGCGCTCAAACCCGACATCGAGTTCTTCGGCGACGATCTGCGTCAGCGCCGTGCCGATTCCGGTGCCGAGATCGACGTGACCGTTGTAGGCTGTGATCGCGCCATCCTCGCGAATCTCAATGAAGGTCTCGTCGCCGCCAGCGGCCGGGCGAACGATGCGAAGAAAGCCCTTCATGTTGCCGCGCGCTCCGGCGCAGCCGCACGCTGCACGGCGCGGACGATCTCCACATGCGCGCCGCAGCGGCAGAGGTTGTAGCGCAGCGCTTCGAGGATCTCCGGCTCGCTCGGTGTTGGATTGCGCAGCAGCAGCGCCTTTGCGCTCATGATCATGCCGTTGAGGCAATAGCCGCATTGTGCACCTTGCTCGGCGATGAAGGCGCGCTGCACCGGATCGGGACGCTCGCGCGTGCCGAGCCCTTCGAGCGTCGTGATCTCACGGCCGGTGCAACCCGCGATCGGAATGACGCACGAGCGCGCGGCGACATTATCGATCAGCACCGTGCATGCGCCGCATTCGCCGAGGCCGCAGCCGTATTTCGGTCCGTTCAGTTCGAGGTCGTTGCGCAGCACATAAAGCAGCGGCGTGTCCGGTGCGGCGCTGATGTCGTGAGTCCTGCCATTGACGGTGAGGCGCAACGTTGCGGTCATGATTGCGCGCCAGTGGTTGAAAGTGCGTCAGCCATGCCGAAAACCATATCGTTTGTATACAAACGTGCAAGATTGCGCGTTCACCGTCCACCGCGTTGCGTCAGTAAACCTCACCCATCGTCATTCGCTGCACAGAAACTGGACGACGAAGCTAAGCAACTGCGGGAATATGCGGCAGCGCGGCGAAAGCGCGCTTTGTCGCGCTTGACAGCGAAAAGGGCCGCGCGCAAGATCGTTCGTATACGAATGAAATCGCCGGATGCGTTTCCGGCGGATCGGGCCACGCGTGATGTCGAACGAAGCGCCATCGGGAGTTCAGCCCGCCGCATCGGACAGGATCCGCTGCGATGCCTGTCCCGTGATGTGTTACATCAAGCCCGGCGCGGCCGGCGCATGCGACCGTTACGCCAACGACAACGGCGTGCTGGTGCGGGTCGATCCGCATGTGGTGCTGGAACGCACGGTGTCGCATGGCGGCAAAGTCGTACCGTTCCAGATGGGCACGGAGTGGGACGGCAGTCTCGTCCGCGACGGCAGGGTGATCGTCACAGCCATCGGCGCCGGCACGACTTATCCCGATTACAAGCCTGCTCCCTTTATTGTGTCGTCGAAAGTCGATGGCATCGACATGGTCACGGTCGTGACCGAGGGCATCTTCAGCTACTGCGGCGTCAAGGTGAAGATCGATACCGACCGCTACCTCGGCCCGGAAACCGCGACGGTGCGCGCGCAGGGCGAGGCCGTCGGCCATGTCACCACCGGCGAATACGGCTCGCAGATGCTCTCGCTTGGCGGCGTGCATCACCTGACCGGCGGTTCGAAGAAGGAAGGCCGCGTCACCTGCGACACGCTGATGGATCTCTGCAACGGCAAGGCGGTTGAGCTGACCGTCGATGGCGGATCGAAGGTGATCGTGCAGGCGGGCAAGGCGCCGATCGTCAACGACGTTCCGGAAGAGCGCATGCGCGTCGGGTGCGGCTCGGCCACCATCGGCATGTTCGCCAAGCAGTGGCATGGCAACGTCGATGAGGTCGTCGTCGTCGACGATCACATCACCGGCGTGCTGTCCGAGCATCAGGCGGGCAAGCTGCTCGACATTCCCGATACCGGAATCAAGATGAAAGGGCGGCGCTCGACGCCGGGCCGTTATTTCCAGGTCGCCGAGCCCGGCACCGGGTGGGGCGGCACTAACATTTCCGATCCGCTCTCGATCCTCGGCCCCTTCGACAAGAAGGAAGCGAAGCCCGGCACGCGTCTGCTGATGGTCTCGACCACCGGCGAGCACGCGGCATATTACGAACTCGACGAGGCGTTGCAGCCGGTCGAGAAGCCGCTGCCGCCGATGCTGAAAGCCTCGGTCGAGCGTATCCAGGAGAATTGCGAGCCGGCGCTCTGCACCGTGCTGTTCATGATGGGCGCGGGCGGTTCGCTGCGCGCCGGCGTCACCGACAATCCGGTGCGGCTGACGCATTCGGTGAAGGACGCGCTGACGTCGGTGACGAGCGGCGGTGCGCCGGTCTATCGCTGGCCGGGCGGCGGCATCACCGTGATGGTCGACGTCACGCAGGTCCCGCCGAATGCATTCGGTTATGTGCCGACGCCGGCGCTGGTGGCGCCGATCGAGTTCACGATGAAGCTCGCGGACTACGCCGCGCTCGGCGGGCACATGGATTATGTGCGCCCCCTCGAAAGCCTCGGCAAGGCGACGCAGGTTCTGCGGCAGGCGGACGACGATACGCCAGCGGCAACGGGAGCGAAGCAATGACGCGCGCGCCGCAAATCGCCTGGCTCGCCGATGGCAAGCGCCTGCATCTGCAGGACGGCCCGATCGATCTCATCGTCGAAGCGAATGGGACACCCGACAACGTGCGCGTGGCTTATGCCAATGCGGCTGCGCGGTTCGATGGTTTACTGGACGAACTGTGCGCCGAGTTACCGTTGCTGCGGGCGCAGGCCGATGCCAGATCGACAAGACTTGAAGGCGTGATCGCGCGGCGCATGCATGCCGCGGTTGCTCCCTTTGCAGCCGCGCACTTCATCACGCCGATGGCGGCGGTGGCGGGCGCGGTTGCGGAAGAAATCCTCGAAGCGATGACGCTCGCGGCGACGCTCGACCGCGCCTACGTCAACAATGGCGGCGACATCGCGCTGCATCTCGCGCCGGGGCAATCGTTCTCCGTCGGGTTGATCGACCGGCCGGACCGGCCGTCGCTGATCGGCAAGACGGTGGTGCGATCCGACGACATCTCACGCGGCATCGCCACCAGCGGCCGCCATGGCCGCAGCTTCTCGCTCGGTATTGCCGACGCCGTGACCGTTCTGGCTAGAACCGCTGCCGCAGCCGACGCGGCGGCCACCATCATCGGCAACGCCGTCGATTTGCCGGGGCATGCGGCAATCGCCCGCGTTCCTGCGCGCGACATTCAGCCGGATAGTGATCTCGGTGACAGGCTGGTGACACGCAACCTCGGTTTCCTGTCATCTGCCGACATCATGCGGGCGCTTGCGGCCGGGAGCCATTGCGCGCGCGATCTCATCCAGCAAGGCCTGATCGAGGGCGCGGCATTGACCTTGCAGGGTGAAACCGAAATTGTGCGAACCGAAATTGTGCGTCCCGTCACGCTGCCCGATACCGTTCCGTTGTTCGCGCCGGCCGCTTAAGGAAACGAAATGCCCGCCGTCATTCGCAAGATCGTCACCGTCGTCGAGGAAACGCTGAGCGAGGCGGGGCAGAAGGTTTCGCCGCCGACGCGCCGCGCGGCTGCGATCGCCGTCATCGAGAATCCGTTCGCCGGCAAGTATGTCGAAGACCTGACGCCGCTGATCGATATCGGCGAGGAGTTGGGCGCGATGCTGTCGGCGAAGGCTGTTGCCGCGCTTGGCATCGACGGCCCGAACGCGCAGAGCTACGGCAAGGCCGCCGCCGTTGGCGAGAACGGCGAACTCGAACACGCGGCGGCGCTGCTGCATCCGAAGATGGGCGCGCCGGTGCGCAAGGTTCTCGGCAAGGGCGCGGCGCTCATTCCATCCAGCAAGAAGCGCGGCGGGCCGGGCGTTCCGCTCGATATTCCGCTCGGCCACAAGGACGCGGCGTTCGTCCGCAGCCATTTCGACGGCATGGAGGTGCGGATCAACGATGCGCCGCGCGCCAACGAAATCATGGTCGCGGTCGCCGTCACCGACAGCGGGCGTCCGCTGCCGCGTGTCGGTGGATTGAAGCTCGACGAGATCAAGGGAGAAGACGGGCTGCGGTGACGCGCAAGCTCCGCGACAGGGTTTGCCGTGCCACCAACGCGGCGAAGAGGTTGACGGGACAACAGGGAGCGATGCTCCCCAATGGAGGTGTTGAATGAAACGCAGAGACCTTCTTATCGGCGCAAGTTTTGCGGTGGCCCTCGCGGGCAGCGCGACGGCTGCGCTCGCGCAGGCCGAAATCAAGATCGGCGAGATCAACAGCTATTCGGCGCTGCCGGCATTCACCGAGCCGTATCGCAAGGGCTGGCAGCTCGCGGTTGAGGAAG
>JBEIPX010000098.1:0-8689 GCA_040376815.1 Bradyrhizobiaceae bacterium | reverse complement strand
TGCACTCCAGCCACACCAGTGCGTCCGCCAGCAAGGGCGAACCGCCAACTCCGGTGCGCATGCGCACGCCGCTCCACTTGTCGGACATTGCGCGCGCGAACTGCGTCGACAGTGCGCTCTGTTCTTCGGCGAGAATGTTGACGGCGAAATGATCGACGGATTCCCAGGCCGCGAATGCCTTGGAGTGGCGGCCCATGCTGAACAGGATCAGCGGCGGGTCGAGCGACACCGAGCTGAACGAACTGACGGTCGCGCCGAGATATCCTTCGCTGCCTGAGCTGGTGATAACGGCAACGCCGGTCGCGAACCGGCCGAGCGCGTCGCGAAAATCGCGATCGGAAAAGGAGCGGCTTACCTCTGGCGGAGTTGCGACTGCGTTGGGAGTGCTCATGGGAGACCTCTACCCTTCCTCAAACCGCACCAAGCCGATGCGAACGCTGCATCCGGCAGATCAGTGACGCGCGGCAGCAACCGAAAATCTGGGCACGCGGCAGTTGGCAACCTGCACCACACGCGTCGTCGCCGGGCTGTTGCGGCTGCGGCCAATGAACTGCGGCTCGCCGCGTGCAATAACCGCACCGATCGCGGCGATGTCGCCGTTCCGGATTGCATCGAGTGCAGTCGATTGCGAACCGCCGTCCGGCGCATCGATCAGCACCATATCCGCGATACGTCCAGGCGCGATGACACCGGTGTTCAATCCATAGATCCGCGCGTTGCTGCCGGATGCCGCGGCGATCGCATGCTCCGGCAGAACGCCGCCGAGACTCGCGAGATGCGAGATCGTGTAAAGCATGCCGAGCGGCATGATGCCGCTTCCTGTCGGCGTATCGGTCGCGATGATGAAGCGGTCGAACGCATCATGCTTCTGCGCCAGCGCTGCCGTGAGCAGCGTCGTCCGCAGATTGCCCGCAGTGCAGACCTGCAGCGCAATATCGCTTTCACGCACGAGCTTCTCGAAATCGGAGTCACGCATCGCCGTCGGGCCGCCGTTCACATGGAACGAGACATGCGGCTTCATCGCTATAAGATGGTCCGCGGTCACCGCGCCGGAACCCGGGATCGACGAACCTCCGGTATGAACGGTCGTGATCATGCCGTGCGCACGCGCCATCGCGACCAGCGGCACATAGTCGAACGCGGACTTGACCGCGCCGAAGCCGGCCTTGGCGAGCCACACGCCCTGCCGCCGCACATCCGCGAAATCGCTTTCCACAAGGCCCGGCTCGAGAATGATCGAGCCAGCATGCACGGTCATCCCGCCCGGACGGTAGGTGTCGAAGCTTTTGCGCGCCGCGACGGCGAGCGCCTTAACGCCATCCGGATCGCGCGGCCGCCCCGGTACATGAACCTCCGACGCCGAAATCGCCGTCGTCGTTCCGCCGTGGATGTAGCTTTCGAGATAGCCGACGGTTTGCTGGCGCGGCGTGTAATCGCCGAAGGTGATGTGCACGTGCGAGTCGATCAGGCCAGGGATCAGTGTCGTGCCGTCGGCATCGATCACCACATCGGCGGCCTCCACCGCAGCAGGCGACGCGGTGCCGACGGACTTGATGATCCCGTCTTCGGAGATCACCGTGTCGCCGGCAACGAAAGGATTGCGCCAATCGCCGCTCAGGATCGAACCGATATTGACGATCGCTACCCGCACGCTCCGCTCCTGTTCTCAGTGCTTCGCTGCTACCCGCGCATCGTCGAGCGAGAAGCCCGCCAGCATCTTGTCCACGAGACTAGCAGACGACTTCCATTCGTACGTCCGGAAACTATGACCCGCCGTGACGAACTGCGCGCCCGCATAGAACATCTCGTACTGCGTGTGCCGCGAGCCGAATTCCGAACCGATCGCGTCCCACGCCGCTTTCAGGAACTTGACCTTTTCCTCCGGGCTCAGCGTCGCCGAGCGTTGCGTCTTGCGGATGATCGGCTCGATCACCGGATCGTCCCAATCGCGGAACGACGACGGCAGCATGATGAAAGCGCCGCCCGCGAGCTCGCGAATGGTGTTAATCATGCGCGGATAAAGCTCCTGCGTGATCACCTGCGACGAATAGAGATGGTGTCGGTTCGGAATCCAGTATTCGCCGACCTGCTCGCCGCTCGCTTCCATGCCGTGCAGCATCGCTTCGACCATGCCGACATTGGCGGCCAGCCGGCCGAGATGTTCCTTCACCTGCGGCATTCCTGAGGTGCCGATGGTCTCAGTCAGCTTGTGCGCGAGACCGACCAGGAACTTGAGCTTCACCACAAGACGAATCTGCGACTGATAGTTCTGATAGACGTGACCCGGCGTATCATGGAACTGCGCGCGGCAGAGATCGACGTTGCGGTGCACGAACAGGCGATCCCACGGCACCTTCACGTCGTCGAAATAGATCACCGCATCGTTCTCGTCATAACGCGACGACAGCGGATTGTCGTAAACCGACACCGCGCTCGCTTCATAGGATTTTCGCGACAGCACGCGCAGGCCCTTGGCATTCATCTCCAGCGCGCAGCAGAAGGCAAGCGCCTCCTCGCCCGCTTGCAGCGGCTGCAGGTTGGCGACGAAAACCTCGTTCGCCATGATGGAGCTGGTTCCCATCATCTTCGCACCGCGGATGGTCACGCCGGTCGAATCCTCATCGACGATACGCGCGACAAGATCCTCCTCCTGCTCACCCCAGTTCTTCGAGCGATTGGCCTGCGGATTGATGATGACGTAGGTCAGAAACAGATCGTTCGAGCTGGCGTAGTCGAAGTAGTCGGCAAATGCCTTGGCACGATCCTCGCCGCCGCGCCTGAACACGTCGAGCCCGATGCGCTGACCGACCAGCGCCGACGCCAGGTGATCCGGCGAGCGGCCCATGAAGCCGTAGCTGCATTCGGACCAGGCCGTGAGCGCCTTGCGGCGCACCACCATCTCCGCATGGTTCTTCGGAATCTGCCAGGCGCGGTTGACCCGATGGTTGGTCCCGTTCGGCGCGAACGTCATCATTTCCAGATTTTCCGGCGCCGCCTGGAAATCATAGAGGCTGGCAGCGGAGGCAACGGAGTTGCGGAACGCCGGGTGCACGGTCACATCCGGGACAAGCGCACCGTCGATGTGAACCGAACGGCCATCCTTGAGCGAGGCCAGGTGTTCGCTGCCGGTCTTGCAAATCGCCATGGTATTCTCCTGTTCAGACCAGCGATCTCAGACGAGACCGTCTTTTCCCTTGATGTCACCCGCCGCAAGACCACCGACGCGGGCGTTGAGGCGGCCGCGATTGGCATAGGCGCAGATGATCGCGATCTCGTCCGGCAGCGGCGCGTCCGGCAGCATGATCGAGATGCCGTCGTAGTGAGAACGCACGTAGAGCGCGTCCTTGTGCGCCAGCGGAATATCGATGGTCGAGCCCGCCGCCGCGCGCTTGGTGAAGGAGGAAATCCAGGCGATGCCGCCGCCCACGGCGTCGCGGATGACATTGCCGAACACCGTGGTGAGCAAGGCCACGCCGTGCTCCTGCTCGCCCGCGAGGCCGATGATCGCGGCCTTGCCGTAGCTCTGCACCGGATGCCCGCCCATCGCGGCGACAGCGATCTCCGACATTTCGCGGCCGAGCGCCTCGCTCGCCGTCACCAGCGAGGACAGATCCGCCTGATAGCGGCCGGCGAACGGGTTGCCGACGACGGCCGCAGTCGCGACCTTGCGCAACGGCGGCTCGGCTGCATGCCCGGCCTCGTTGCGGGCCTCGTCGATGAGCGTGATGATCTTGCGGATACGCATGTCGCCTCCTGAAATATATCTTCTCAAATAGCTAACTTTGAAAGCTATTGCAAGCAATATTCCAAGGGAATCCGCAGGTCTTCAAACGCGCTTCATGCGCTCACCGCAACAGCATACGGCCCGGCAACCGCCGGGCACGTGGCATTTCGCGAGATGGATGTATCGGCTGCGGTTATTGCAAATCGAGCTTCGCCGGCGACCGCGCGGCATCCAGCGCGGGGCCGTTCTGGTCGGCGAAGTAGGCCTGCAAGCGCAGCGCGCGGTTGCTGCTGTCGATCAGCCGCTCGATCATGCTCGACAGCTGCTTGAACTCGCTGGCGCTCAGGCAATCGAACTGAACGTCATTGACCTGACGTTGAACCGGGGCGAGTTCGGCGAGCCGCGCCCAGCCCTTCTCGGAGATCTCCAGGCGCACGCGGCGGCGGTCGTTCGGATCCGGCGTCTTGTGGATGAGCCCCTGCTGCAGAAGCTTGTTCGTCACCGTCGTGACGAATGCACCGCTCAGGTAGAGATGATCGGCGATCCGGTTGACGCTGACGTCACCTTCATGAACCGCAAGATGACCGATCGAGATGAGCACCGTGTATTCGATGCCAACGAGGCCGATGCGCGCGCCGTGGCCCGCACGCACCGCTTCATGCCGCGCGAAGAACGCGAACAGCCCGTGCACCAGGCTGCGGAATGCGCGATCTGAACCGCCAACCAGCAGCTCCGGGCGCGACACCGTCAACGGCGGCGTCGAACGCGGACTTTTGGATGAAACCTTGATCGCCGTGCTTTTATCCCTGGAGTCCTTGGCGCGCGACTTCGAAGCAGCTTTTTTGACCGGCATACCCGTGATCCCTGGATCGGCAGCGCTAGCCGCCGATGCATGCAAAGCCGATTCGAAAGAATCGACCATTTTCAAGCTCGGCGACCTCATACACCGCAGCCATTCAGGAAACCAGATCGGGCGCCGTTAAAAATTTTCAAAGTTAGCTATTGAAACTCAACGAAATATCGCGGCGCCCGGGTTAACGGGCGCCGCCAGTTCGCGGGAGGACGATTACTCGCTGCTCAGCACCTTGCCGAAACGGGCCCAGGTCTTGCCGTCGAATTTGACGAGCTGGAATTGCTCGATCGGATAGTGATCTTCGGCGCTCGTGTTGAGTTTGATCCCCGGCAGCAGCAACGGCAGCTCAAGGTTCTTGATGGCGTTCGCCTGCTTCATCAGGTTCTCACGCGTGAGGTCGTTGCCGCATTGCTTGAGGACCTGAACGAAGGTGGCTCCGATCAGCACGCCGATCTGGTTTTGCGGATCGTTGACGTCGCCGTCCGGATAATACTTCTTCATGAAGGCGAGATACCACTTCATGCCTTCGTCGTTCGCGAACTGCGGATCGACCGGGTCCTTGATGTAGGCCGTCGAGATCAGTCCGACGGCGTTGTTGAGCCCGGCCGGCGTCAGCACGGTCGCGATGGAATTGGCGTTCTGCACGAGGAAGTGCGTCGGCTTCCAGTCGAGTTCGGCGGCTTTCTTGATCGTCTGCGCCGCCGCCTTCGCGGTCGACGCGCTGAACAGCACATTCGCGCCCGACGCTTTCAGGTTCACCACCTGCGAGTCGACTGTCGGCTCGGAGACTTCGTAGGTCAGCTCCTTGACGATCAGCTTGCCCGCGGCCTCTCCGAGGCCAGCCTTGAAACCGGCCACGAAATCCTTTCCGTAGTCGTCGTTCTGCGACAGGATCGCGATCTTCGCGTCCTTCATGTTTTCGCGGATGTAAGTGCCGTAAATGACGCCTTCGGAACGATAGGTTGGATACCAGCCCATCGTCCACGGCGAGCTTTTGTAATCGCCCCATTTCGAGGCGCCGGTGGCGAGGAAGATGTGCGGCACCGACTTGGCGTTCATGTACTTCACAATGGCTGAGTTCGTCGGCGTGCCCATGGTGCCGACGATGCCCATCACCTCGTCGCTTTCGACCAGCCGGCGATGGTGTTCGACAGTCTTCGGCGGCGAGTAGCCGTCGTCGAGGCTGATCAGCTTGATCTTGCGGCCATTCACGCCGCCCTGCTCGTTGATCATGTTGTAGTAGGCCGTCTGCGCTTTTCCCTGCGTGGAGTATGCCGAAAGCGGACCGCTATACGGATTGGTCTGGCCGATCAGAACTTCGGAATCCGAGGCACCCGGACCGTACTTGTTCTGTGCATGCGCTACGGCAACGCCCGCGAGCATGGCCAACGGAACGATGAGACACTTTCGACGCGTGAACATGGTGTCGCTCCTGGATAACTGATGAACTTTCCTTCCGGCAACGAATGACTCAGAGCGCGATCGGCGCGCTCCGAATTTTTTGTTGGAGCATGATCCTTTCGGAAAACCGGTATCCACTTTTCCGGATCATGCTCTAAACCAGCGTGACCACCTGGTCGCGCGGAATGCCCCGCTCGGCCGCGATCATGCGCTCCAGCGCGAGACGCGCCTGCATGCGCGCACCGTCCGAGGCGATGTTGATCAGCGGCCGGTCACCGACCCGGCGCAGCATTGCGTACTGCGCGACGAGCACATCCTCGTCTTCCTTGAACGCGCGCTCGATCTCATCGAACAGCTCCTCGGTCGCGGCCGGTTCGTTCTGGCGATAGCTGTTCGCCGTCGACCACATGAACCAGCTCGTGTGTTCGGTTTCCGGCGTAATGCCGTAGAAGATGCGCAAGCCGAAGCCGCCGTCACGCGCGTCATTCTCGTAGGCGCCCTCGCCCACATCGCGCGCGCCGGTGAACTGCAAGATGCAGGACGGCGCGACGTATTCGAACTCGCCCCAGCGGTCGACGCGCCCTCGGAACTTCACGGCCTTGGCATAGATGCCCGGCGGAATGCAGTTGAGCATCCAGCGCGTGAACTTTACGCCGTTCGGCGTGGTGTCGATCTTCATCTCCGCGCGCTCGTACGCGTCGACGTTGCTCGCCAGCGTCGACTTGTGAACGTAAGCGCCGTGCGTCTGATCGAGCAGATTGTCGGAGAGCAGCAGATAGTTGCAATCGATCCGCTCGGTCTTGTTCTTGTAGGGCCACGCCGAATGCCAGGGATAGCGGATGATCTTCGCGGGATCGGCGAGCGCCGGATCGCCCATCCAGATCCAGACCAGATCGTCACGGACCTCGACGGGAAAACTGCGCACCCTGGCGCGCTCGGGAATCGTCGACTGTCCGGGAATCTCGACACACTTGCCGGAACCGTCGAACACCATGCCGTGGTACTCGCAGCGGATGTTCTTGCCGAACACCTCACCCGCCGAGAGCGGCATGCCGCGGTGGCAGCAGCGATCCTCCAGTGCAACGACCTTGTCGTCGGTGGTCCGGTAGAACACCACCGGTTCGTTCAGAAGCGTGCGCCCCATCGGCTTGGATGTGATTTCGCTGCTCCATGCGGCGACATACCAGGCGTTCAAGAGAAACATCTTCACCTCCAGGATCGATCCGTAGCGGACCGTAGCACAAATTAGCTTTGATACAATGCTATTTTTACATGCAAATATTGCCCGGAATAGTTGCGGCGCAAACGTGCCGTTCAAGCACGCGCGCAAAAAAGAGCCGCCGTCGGTGAGGACGGCGGCGTCAGTTGAGGACGACGTTTGAAGCGAATTGCGCGTCAGCTACGAACCGGCGTCCGCGTTCGCCGGATTGCTGACCGGCTTCAATGACGGCGCTCGCTTCTCCAGGAAGTCGCTGAGCCCTTGCTGGGCGGCGTCGCCGGTCTGGACGACCGCTGCCATCAGCGACTCGACGAAAAAGCCGTCGTTCGCCGACATATCGGCGATGCGCGGGATCGCGTTGAGGATGGCGAAGTTCGAGAGCGGTGCGTTGCCGGCGATGCGCCGGGCAATATCGAGACCGAGTTCGTCGCCGGTTCCGTTGTCGACGAGATAGTGCGAAATGCCGAAACTCTGCCCCGCTGCCGCGTCGTGCGTGCGGCCGGTCAGCATCATCTCGATCATCCGGTCCTTGCCGATGATCCGCGCCACGCGAACGGACGCGCCACCGCCGACATAGATGCCGCGCACCGCCTCCGGCAGCGCGTAGTAGCAGCTCTGTTCGGCAATCCGCACGTGGGTCGAGGTAGCGATCTCGAGCCCGCCGCCGATCACGGCACCTTTCATCACCGACACCACCGGCAGACCGTTGAACTGCATCGCGTTGAGCACGCGGTGCCACATCTGCGAGTGATACATGACCTGCGCGGCATCGCGTTCGCGGTGCTCGCTGAGGTCGAGGCCGGCGGAGAAGTTGTCGCCGTTGGCGCGCAGCAGAACCGAAGCGACCTGCGGCGGCGGTGCGGCGAAGAACCGCCCGAGCGCCTCGATGGTCTCGTCACGGATGGCGTTACGCTTCTGCGGGCGGTTGAGCGACAGAATCGCTACCTTGCCATCGATCGAGAGTTCGATATCCGATGACGTCATCCGGCTTTCTTCCCAAGTGGTTTTGGCGGTGCTAGGAGACATGGTTATGTTCGTAATCCATTATTTCCGGTAACGATTGAAGAGGATTCATGGCCGCGACGCGACAGACTCGACCGCGACAGACCCGACAAGCAGGCAAGGCGTCCGCCATAGCCCGGAAGGAGGCGGCCCCTCCCATCGCGCCGGGCGATGCCTCCGTGACCCGCGATCTCGTCAACCCGATGGATCGCTTCGTCGGCTACAAGATCCGGCGGATCAAGCACGCGATCATCAGCGAGCTGAACGGCATCCTGAGTGCATTCGACCTGCGCATCATGGATTTCGCAGTCCTGTCGATCGTCGAAACCAATCCGGGCATCTTCCAGAACGAGATCACGCGGCTGGTCGGTGTCGAACCGCCTGCCCTCGTCCTTTCGCTCGACCGGCTTGAGAAGGCGAACTATCTGTTCCGGCAGTTCAGCCCCTCCGATCGCCGCCTGCGTACATTGCATCTCACCTCCGAAGGCCG
>JBEIPX010000181.1:0-6363 GCA_040376815.1 Bradyrhizobiaceae bacterium | reverse complement strand
TATCCGACAGGCGCGGAGTTGCTTGAAGGATATCTGGAGCCGCTGGCGACAAGGACTGTGTTGAAGGATCACATCCAGACCAACAGCCGCGTCACCGATATCAGCCGCGTCGGCTTCGACAAACTCAAGACCAGGGGCCGCGAGGCCGCGCCGTTCGAGCTGCGTTATCAGAACGGCGCAGGTCCGAAGGTCCTGCGCGCCGATGCCGTGATCGATGTGTCGGGGACATGGGCGTCGCCCAATCCGGCGGGCGCCAATGGCCTCCCCGCGATCGGTGAGACGGACGCCGCAGTGTCGGTTGCGTATGCGATGCCCGACGTGCTCGGCAAGGACCGGATGCGATATTCCGGCAAGACCGTCGCCGTGCTGGGCGCGGGTCACTCGGCTGTCGGAACATTGATCGACCTCGTGGCGCTCAAGGCGCAATCACCGTCGACCGAAGTTGTCTGGCTGCTGCGTGGCAACAATCCGGCCAAGGCGTTCGGCGGTGGTGTCAACGACAAGCTGGCCGCGCGCGGCGAACTCGGCTCGCGGTTCGCGGCCCTGGTCGCTGCCGGTGACATCCGCGTCGAGACGGAATTCCTCGTCTCGCATCTGACACGAAGCGACAACCGCCTGCGGATCGGTGCGGGGTCGGCCTGTTGCGGCAAGCACATCGTCGTCGACGAGCTGATCGTCGCCACCGGCTTCCGCTCGGACCAGAGTTTCGTGCGCGAGTTGCGGATCCAGCTCGATCCCGTCGTCGAGAGCCCGATTGCGCTTGCGCCGTTGATCGATCCGAACCTGCACAGCTGCGGCACCGTGCGTCCGCATGGCGCGCGCGAACTCGCGCAGGACGAGCCCAACTTCTACTTCGCGGGCATGAAGTCGTATGGCCGTGCGCCGACCTTCCTGATGCTGACCGGCTATGAGCAGGTGCGCTCGATCGCGGCGGAGTTGGCGGGTGATCATGAGGCTGCCCGGCGAGTCGAGCTTGTGTTGCCCGAGACCGGCGTATGCAGCGGTCCCGCGCAGGCAAGTCAAGCAAGCGAGGGCTGTTGCGGCGGACCGGCGCCTGAGGCATCCAACGCCTGCTGCGCCGACGATGCGGCGGCAAAGAGCGCAGGCAAGAGCGGATGCGGCTGCTCGGCCTAGCGCGCGAAGATGACCGCTGACACCATCCCTCTCAGAGGAAATCCCGGAGCCCTGGTCGCCGTCGCGGCTCTTGCCGGCATATTCATGACGACACCAGGGCAAACGGTCGGCGTGTCAGCCTTCGTCGATCTCATTGCGGCCGACATCGGCGTCGGCCGCGAAGGCGTGCTGATACTTTACAGTGTCGGCACGTTTCTCGGCATACTTCCCGCACCTCTCATCGGCCGTCTGGTCGACAGATATGGACCCCGGCGGGTGATCAGACCGGTCGTGCTTGCGTTGAGCGCGGCGTGCATTGTCATGAGTCGTGCCGAAGGTCCGTGGTCGCTCGCGTTCGGCTTCGTTGTGTTGCGGGGCTCGGCCATCGCGGGCCTCAGTCTCGTCAGCATTCACATGGTCAATCTATGGTTCGACCGGATGCGCGGCCGCGTCACGGCTCTCGCGATGATGGGCCTCGCATTGGGCGGGCTCATTATTCCAAGACTCGCGGAAATCGTGATCGCAAGTCATGGCTGGAGAGCCGCGTATCTCGCGCTCGGCTGCTCGGTGCTGGCGGTCATGCTGCCGATCGGTTTGCTGCTGTTTCGAAATCGCCCCGAAGATTACGGATCGGCGCGAGATTTCGGCTGGAGCTTCGCGAAAACGGCAATAACCGCACGGCCCGACCTCACTCTGGGCCAGAGCATGAAGACGATCGCGTTCTGGTACCTCGTCTTGGTCGCCTGGCTGGTCAACGCGGTGGGAACAGCGCTACTGCTGGATCATGTGCGGGTGTTCGAAAGTGCCAGCGGGAGCCGGGATACAGCGATTCTGCTTATTGGTGTTGTGACGACGGCGCAGGCCTTGGGTGCGCTGTCCAGCGGCGCACTGGTCGACCGATACGGCGCGCGGCGTGTGGGCATCGCTGGCCTCCTGATGCTCCTCGGCACGGTGGTCTGTGTCATGCAGATGCCGATGCTGTTTGCGGGATTTTTCTACGCAGTTTCGCTCGGAGCGATGATCGGAACGCTTCAGGTTGTCCATTCGGCGGGCCTGGCGGAAGAGTTCGGTACGGGTCACGTCGGCACCATCCGTGGAGTTACCTTTTTGGTCGGTGTAGCCGGCGCGGCAACCGGACCGTTGCCATTCGTCTGGTCGGCTCACGTCGGTTACGCCTGCTTCCTTGCTGTAGCCTGTACAGCCCTGGTATTGGGTTTCATCCGGCGAGGCTTCCGCAAGACCTGTGCGTCCAGCCAGATTTAATCTTCCCTGAGATCGACTTCACAAATGCCGATCACGGCCAGCAGCGAACGATGAGCGACAGCAAGCAACTCCCCGTCATACTGGCGCTCGGGACCACGCAGACCCTGGCGTGGGCGTCGAGTTACTACCTGCCTGCGATTCTCGCCGACCCGATTGCGCGTGACCTCGGCATCTCCAGCAACTGGATCTTCGCGGCGTTCTCGGCATCGCTGATCATCTCGGGATTGCTCGGGCCGCGCGTCGGCCGCACCATCGATGCGATCGGCGGACGGCAGGTCTTGAGCGTTTCCAATCTCGTCATCGCCGCGGGCCTCGTCTTGCTCGGCCTCTCCTATTCGGTCCCTGTGCTGATGCTGGCGTGGCTGGTGCTCGGCGCCGGTATGAGCATCGGCTTGTACGATGCCGCGTTCGGCACGCTCGGCCGCATCTACGGCAGTTCTGCGCGCCGCGCGATCACCGGCATAACCCTGCTGGCGGGATTTGCCAGCACCATCGGATGGCCCCTCACCGCGTGGGGGCTGGAGACGATCGGCTGGCGTCAGACATGCTTTGCCTGGGCGGCAGCGCACATCGTCCTCGGCTTGCCGCTGAATCTGTTCATGCTGCCGTCCATCCAGCAATCGAATGCCATGCCCGCGAATGGCAATACGCATCCGCATATTCCGATCGACCGGGCCATGGTGCTGCTGGGCATTGCCTTCGCGTGTGCGTGGGCCGTGACCGGCGCGATGGCCGCGCATCTTCCGCGCATCCTCGAAGCGACCGGCGCGACCACCGTGCAGGCGATCACGGCCGGCGCGCTGATCGGCCCCGCGCAGGTGGCCGCTCGCATCGTCGAGGCGAGCCTGCTCAGCCGTTTCCATCCGCTGATGTCGACCCGGATTGCCTGCGTCACCCACCCCATCGGAGTTGCGACGCTGTATGCGTTCGGCGGCGGCGCCGCGAGCGCGTTCGCCGTCCTCCATGGCAGTGGCAACGGCGTGCTGACGATCGCCCGCGGGACCCTCCCCCTGGCGATGTTCGGTCCCGACAACTATGCCTACCGGCTTGGCGTGCTCGGCGCGCCGTCACGGTTCGCGCAGGCGCTGTCGCCGCTGGCGTTCGGATTCCTGGTCGAGGGCATGGGTGGCCGCGTGCTGCTCGTCTCGAGCGCGCTCAGTCTGATTGCGCTCGGCGCGCTGTTGATCCTGCGGGCCAGCACACCGCACCAGCCCGCCGTCAAACAGGATGATTGAGCAACGATCGGAGAGCCGATGCCGGTGACCCTCCGATCGCGGCGGGACCCCGCGTCCCGCCGTCCGCAGCAGCTCGCTCAGCGCGTCTCGTAGCGATAGGACTTGGAAACGATCTTCCAGCCGTCGGCGAGCTTCATGAGCGAGAGATAGTCGGTGAAGTAGCGCGGCGGCAGCTGGCAGCGCAGCTTCACGAACGCGTTGTTCTCGTCCGACTTGTCGATGGTGACGACGAAATCGCCGCGCGGCTGGTTTTGCGACTTCGCCGACGGGCGGGTCTTCACCCGTTCGAGCCACTGCGGCACCGGCAGGATTTCCAGCTTTCCGTTCTCGACCCAGCGCAGGTCGGCGGTCGTGTCGAATGCCGAACCGATCTTCTCGGCGCTGCCTTCGTAGAGGCCATCCAGATAAAGATCGATGACAGCCTCGATCGTCGAACGATCGTGCGTCGCCTGCTTCTCTGCCGGTACCGTCTGTGCCTGTGCCAATGCTGCCTGCGCCATGTCGTTTCCTCCGGTTATTTTTGCGGCCGCGCGCAACCTACAGGATCATGTGGCTTTTCGCCATCCTCTCACGCGATTCGGGCTGGACGTTTCACGCCGCGCGCGATCACAATTCCGCAAGACAAACAGGAGACGCAAAAAGATGGCCACCGAGACCATTGCGACCGAGGTGAAGGACCGGATTCTCACGATCACGCTCAACCGGCCGGACAAGCTCAACGCTTTCAACGCCACCATGCAGCGCGAGCTGATCGAGGCGTTCGCCGCCGCCGACACGAATGACGACGTGCGCGTCGTGATCGTCACCGGCGCGGGCCGCGGCTTCTGCGCCGGCGCGGATCTCTCCTCCGGCGCGAACACGTTCGATCGCGACGCCCGGCGCGGGCCGGTGAAGCGCAATGCCGACGGCACCATCGATTACAGCGATCCGAACGTGCGCGACGGCGGTGGCCAGGTGACGCTGCAAATCTTCAAGTGCCTGAAGCCGGTGATCGCGGCGGTGAACGGCCCGGCGGTCGGCATCGGCGCGACGATGCTGCTGCCGATGGATATCCGCATCGCCTCGGACGATGCGCGCTTCGGCTTCGTGTTCTCCCGCCGCGGCATCGTGCCGGAAGCCGCATCGAGCTGGTTCCTGCCGCGCCTCGTCGGCATCGCGCAGGCGCTGGAGTGGACCTACAGCGGCCGCGTGTTCCCCGCGCAGGAAGCGCTCGCCGGACGCCTCGTCAGCAAGGTGGTGCCGCCCACTGAGCTGATCTCCACCGCACGCGCGATCGCCAAGGACATCGTCGACAACACCGCGCCGGTCTCGGTCGCGCTGATCCGGCAGATGATGTGGCGGATGTTGGGGGCCGACGATCCGATGGAGGCGCACAAGATCGACAGCCGCGGCATCTACGAGCGCGGCCGCTCCAACGACGTCAAGGAAGGCGTCGTCTCGTTCCTCGAGAAGCGGCCGGCGCAGTTCGCCGACAAGGTCTCGGCCGACATGCCGCCTTACTATCCGTGGTGGGACGAGCGGCCTTACAAATAGTTTCGTCATTGCGAGGAGGCATAGCCGACGAAGCAATCCAGATACGGGCCGCGACTGGATTGCTTCGCGCTGACGCGCTCGCAATGACGGGATCAACTGATTTCCCCGATCCGTCACCCTGAGGTGGCCGAGCGCAGCGAGGCCCATAGCAAGTCGGCATGCCGACTTGCGTTTTCAGTATTCTTGGGGTGACAGCCCGGATGCGTCATCCTTCGAGGCTCGCAAGTGCTCGCACCTCAGGATGACGTTAGTCCATCACCAGCGCCACGCGCCCGATCGCCTTGCGGTCGATCAGCAAGCGCATCGCCTCGGCATAGCGCTCCAGCGGCAGCCGATGCGAGATGTTCGGCGCGATGCGCCGCTCCTCCGCAAGTTGCATCAGGTGCGTGAAACGGCGTTTCGCGAGCGAGGAATCGCGCCGCACCGCTTCCCCCGCCCGCACGCCGAGCACGCTCGCGCCCTTGATCAGGACGAGGTTGGTGCGGGCCATGCCGATGCCGCCGGTGAAGCCGATGACCAGCAACCGCGCGCCCCAGGCGATGCAGCGCAGGCTCTCCTCGAAGATTTCGCCGCCGACCGGATCGAACACGACATCGGCGCCGCGTCCATCGGTGATGCGCTTCACGGCATCGCGGAACGGTTCGCGGCCGTAGAGCACGCCGTGATCGGCGCCGCGCGCCTTCGCGATCGCGAGCTTCTCCTCGCTCGATGCCGCCGCGATCACGGTCGCACCCGCGATCTTGCCGAGTTCGACCGCGGCGAGCCCGACGCCGCCGCCCGCGCCGTGCACCAGCAGCGTCTCGCCCGGCTTGATCTGCGCGCGGTCGTAGAGCGCATGCCACGCCGTGCCGTGTGCGGCTAGAAACGTCGCGCCCTCCGCATAATCGAACGTCGTCGGCAGCGGCGTCAGCTGCGACGGCTCGGCGATCAATTCATCCGCGTACCCGCCATGGCGCAGCTTGACGATGACCTTGTCGCCGATTGCGACGCCATCCACCGCGTCCGCGATCTCGACCACATCGCCCGCGGCTTCCATGCCCGGCGTGAACGGCAGGTCGGGCTTCAGCTGATACTTGCCCTGCGCCATGAGCACGTCGGGAAAGTTGATGCCGGCCGCGCGCACGGCAATGCGCACCTGCCCCGGCTTCAGCGGCTTCGACTCGAACGTCTCGAGCTTCAGGCTTTCCGGTAGGCCAAGTTCGCGGCAGACAACGGCTCT
>JBEIPX010000126.1:0-7809 GCA_040376815.1 Bradyrhizobiaceae bacterium | reverse complement strand
CTGGCGATGGTGACGTATTTGCGCCCGGCTTCCTGAGCGGCGGCGATCGCTTCCGGCAGCGGCCGTTCCTCGCGGACCTTGGCGAGCTTCACCAGCATGGGAAGGTTGATCCCGGCCAGTACCTCTACCTTCGGGCGGCTCATGCACGAGATCGCCAAGTTCGACGGCGTGCCGCCGAACATGTCGGTCAGGATGGCGACGCCATCTCCACTGTCGACGCGATTGACCGCTTCGATGATGTCGCTCCGACAGAGGTCGGCATCATCTTCCGCACCGATCGTAATCGCTTCGATTTGCTTTTGCGGACCCATGACATGCTCGAGCGCTGCCCTGAATTCATCGGCAAGGCGCCCGTGGGTCACTAGAACGAGACCAATCATCGAAGACTCCTCGTGGGTGCTTTTGGTGCACCGCACGAAAGGGCCACATCATGACCATCCAGAGCCCCGTTGCAAGGGGGGATCTTGGCGCTGTCCTGCCGGAAAACGGCATGGATTGAGAGAAGGCGCCCGGCCTACTTGGTGGCAATCATGGGCCTTATATGGTTACCAAAACCTTGCTGTCCATCATCCGAAAGTGGTTGATCTGCCGCAGCAATCCCGCCCGGACCTGCCCTTGTTATCAGCGCTGCCAATACTATGGGCAGCGGCCGGTATCCGGCTCCCACCGGCAGGCGCGGCAAGGTGACGCCCTCAAGGTCCGTGGTCAGGGCCTCGGGCAGGGGGAGCCGCTCGCCATCCTCCGCGGCGAGATCGACCACCAGGCGAACATCGGCTTCGAGCGCAAAATCGGTGCGGCGAATGCCGAGCCCACGAATTTCAATGAGACCGCGCAACGCATCCGCCGGGCGAACCAGCACGCGAAAACCGTCGCGCACGAGATGCACGCGATCGTCGCCGACGAGGCGCGTCGCCGGAATCTGTCCCGCGCGGCCGGCGAGAATCAGTTCGAGGGCGAGCTGCGATTTGCCCGAGCCGGACGGGCCGCGAATGAGAATGCCGGTCGTGCCGCTGACGACAGCGGAGGCATGGATCGAGGGGTGACGGTCAGCACTCATATGGCGGGAAACTGCACCGTGAAGCGTGCGCCGGCGACGCGCGGCTCCGCGCCGGGTTTCGCCGGCGTCATGCGGTTCTCGGCCCGGATGCTGCCGCCATGCGCCTCGACGATCTGCTTCGAGATCGACAGCCCAAGGCCCGAGTTCTGTCCGAAGCCTGATTGCGGGCGATCCGTGTAGAAGCGCTCGAAGATCTTCTCGATCGCATCGGGCTGGATGCCGGGACCATCGTCATCGACGACGACCTCGATCATTTTTCCAACGCGGCGGCATACCATCCGCACCGTGCTGCCCTTGTCCGAGAACGACTGCGCATTGCTGAGCAGGTTGGAGATCACCTGGCCGAGCCGCGAGTCGTGGCCGGGCACGGAGAACGTGTCGGCGCCGTTGCCCTCGAAGCGCAGCAGCACCGCGACGTCGCTGCCGATCTTGGTTTCGTTGGCGACCGCGGTCAGCGTGTTGAGCAAGCGGCGCATGTCGACCGGTGTCGCGTCCTGCCGCTGCAATTCGGCATCGAGGCGGCTTGCATCGGAAATGTCCGAGATCAGCCGGTCGAGGCGGCGCACGTCATGTTCGATGACCGCGAGGAGGCGCGCACGGCTCTCTTCGTTACGGGCGAGCGGCAGGGTTTCGACGGCCGAGCGCATCGAGGTCAGCGGATTTTTCAACTCATGCGCGACGTCGGCAGCGAACCGTTCGATCGCCTCGATCCGGTTATAGAGCGCGGCGGTCATGTCGCGCAGCGTGCGCGACAGATGGCCGATCTCGTCGCGGCGGCCGGAGAAATCCGGAATCTCGACACGGGTGCGGATGCGGTGGCGGACGCGCTCGGCGCCGTCGGCGAGCCGCCGCACGGGGCCTGCGATGGTGCTCGCGAGCAGCAGCGACAGCACGATCATCACACCGGCGGCGATGCCGAACACTTTCAGAATGGCGAGGCGCTCGGCGGTGACCATCTGGTCGATGTCGTCGCCCTGGGTCGAGAGCATCAGCGCGCCGTGTACCGCGCGGAAGCGCTGCACCGGTACCGCGACCGAGACGATGACCTCGCCCCGGTCGTTGATCCGCACCATGCTGCCCTTCACGCCGCCGAGCGCCTGGCCGACTTCGGCGTAACCGTTGCCGTTCTCGGGGCCGAGCTCGCGATAGAGCGGCAGGTCGCCGCGGTTGAGCCAGGTGCGCACGGCGATCGCGATGCGGTCGGTCACGCCGGGTTTTTTCTCGGACGGCGGCGGCAGTTCGAAACGCAGCACGTCGCCGCGGCCGTAAAGGCTGCGGCTGTCGAGCGTCAGCACGCCGTCACGGTCGTAGATGCGCGCGCGCGTTTTGGTCGGCGAAATCAGGCGGCGCAGCACCGGCGCGACGCGCTCGGGATTGATCGGGAATTCGAGGCCGGCGGCGAGCTCGTCGCTCAGGCCATAGCTTTCGCCGGGCTTGAGATCGAGCAGGCGGTCCGGATCGATGGTCAGGGTATTGGTCTCGACAGTGGCGGACGCCGCGATCGCACCGGCGATGATTTCCGCCTGCACCAGCAGCGACTGCGCACGCGCGTCGATCAGGCCGGCGCGGAACTGCGAGAGATAGAGAATGCCGATGACGAGGGCGATCAGGCCCGCGAGGTTGAGCGAGACGATGCGGCGCGTCAGGCTCGAGAAGGTCAGCGAGAAGATATACTGGCCGGCGCGCTGCAGCCATCCGGGCGGACGCCACCAGCGGCGAGCGGCCGCGACCGCCGGTGCAGCCGGAGTGTCGCTATCCGGCACGAGCGGAGGCGCGACGCCCGCGGCGTTGTCGTGCCGCTCGTCGGCCGTGCGATCCGGCTGTGGTCGATCCAGCAAGGTCAAAGGCCCGCCTTTGTCCAGCGTCCTATTTTGTCATTGCCGGGCTTGACCCGGCAATCCACCTTTTTTGCGAGAAAAGATGGATGCCCGGATCAAGTCCGGGCATGACGAGCAGGTATCAGGTTTCCTTGAAACGGTAACCGACGCCGTACAGCGTCTCGATCATTTCGAAGTCGTCATCGACCAGCTTGAACTTCTTGCGCAGGCGCTTGATGTGGCTGTCGATGGTGCGGTCGTCGACATAGACCTGATCGTCATAGGCCGCGTCCATCAGCGCGTTGCGGCTCTTCACCACGCCGGGGCGGGTGGCGAGCGCTTGCAGGATGAGAAACTCGGTGACGGTCAGCGTCACCGGATCGTTCTTCCAGGTGCAGGTGTGACGTTCCGGGTCCATGCGCAGTGAACCGCGTTCCAGCGCCTTCGCATCCAGCTCCTTCTGCGCGACGGTCGGATCCTTCGGCACCGCGCGGCGCAGAACGGCTTTGACGCGCTCGACCAGAAGCCGCTGCGAGAACGGTTTGCGGATGAAATCGTCGGCGCCCATCTTCAGGCCGAACAGCTCGTCGATCTCCTCATCCTTCGAGGTAAGGAAGATCACCGGCAGATCGGACTTCTGACGCAGGCGGCGCAGCGTCTCCATGCCGTCCATGCGCGGCATCTTGATATCGAGGATCGCCATGTCCGGCGGCGAGGTCTTGAAGCCCTCCAGCGCGGACGCGCCATCCGTGTAGGTCATGATGCGATAGCCTTCGGCTTCCAACGCAATCGAGACCGATGTGAGAATGTTGCGATCGTCATCGACGAGGGCGATTGTGGGCATGAGGCTCTTTCTGGATCAGAGACAAAGGTCGCGGACGCGCGGGCCACTGGATCAGTCGTCCCCCGACGAGTGGCTTTGGATGGCGGCCAGCGAGCAATGCAAGCTGGGCTGAAATAAGACAGGTTCCAGTAAAACGTCCGGTTTTTCCGTGGGTTCCCGGAGGCTTACCAAGGTATATAAGCCCTATCCGGGCCACGAAAAACCCCCTCGTCCGGCTATTTGCCTTATTTCTAAGGGTGTTAAGACACGGGTTCCACAGATGCCGTTCTCCGAAAAGCAATCTCCCGTCGAAATCACCAAATCGCTCCTGCGCCAGAGCCGTCACGGCGCGCTGGCGACGCTGATACCGGAAAGCGGTGATCCGTATTGCTCGCTCGTGAATGTCGCCTCGGCGCCGGCAGGCCAGCCGGTGCTGCTGATCTCCAAGCTCGCGCGGCATACGCAGAACATCACGCGCGATCCACGCGTCTCGGTGCTGCTGCACGAGATCGCCGCCGGCGATCCGCTGGAAGAGTCGCGGATCATGGTCTCCGGCAAAGCGATCCGGGCCGAAGGCAAGGATGCAGCGGTGCTGCGTGCGCGCTATCTCGCCGTGCATCCGTCGGCCGAGGCGTTCGTCGGCTTCACCGACTTCCTGTTCTTCTCGGTCGAGCCGCTGAACGTGCATCTCGTCGCCGGCTTCGGCCGCATCGTCGATATCGAGCCGGCGAAAATCCTCACCGACCTCGCGGGTGCCGAAGCGCTGATCGAGGCTGAGCCCGAGATCGTCGAGCATATGAACGAGGATCATCTCGACGCCACCGCGCTCTACGCGACCAAGCTGCTCGGCGCCGAAGCCGGCGAATGGCGGATGACCGGCATCGATCCGGAAGGCGCAGATCTCGCGTGGGACAGCAGGCGGCTGCGGCTGCCGTTCCGCGAGCGGGTCACAAATGCCAACGAGGCGCGCAAGGCGCTGGTGGCGCTGGTGGCGGAAGCGCGGGCGGCCTAGCGACAACAAAACGGCGCGCAGCCAATACTGCGTGCCGGGTTGATATCCGTGCAGCTTACGGATGCACGGCGATGGCGGAAATCTCCACCTTCACATCGCGCGGCAGACGGGCGACCTCGACGGTCGCGCGCGCCGGCGGCGCCGTCTTGAAATACGTGCCGTAGACTTCGTTCATCTTGCCGAACTCGTTCAGGTCTTTCAGGAAGACGCTGGTGGACACGACGTTGTCCATCGTCAGGCCATCGGCCGCGAGCACGGCTTTCAGATTTTCGAGCACGAGCTTCGTCTGTTCTTCGATGGTTCCGGCGACGACCTGCTTGGTCTTCGGATCGATCGAGATCTGGCCGGCGAGATACACGGTCTTGCCGGCGCGAATGGCCTGCGAGTAGGGACCGATCGCCTCCGGCGCGTTCGGTGACGAGATCACTTTCTTTTCCTGCGCCTGCGCCGTACCCGCCATCGTCAAAACCACGGCGCCTACTGCAATCAGCCAACCTGCACGCATCGACAGCCCCTTTTCTTGAATGTTGCCCGGCGCGACTGCGCCAGAGTGTCGCCGATTACATCGGCGAGCTGCCGCGGCGACAAGACCGGGCTTCAGCGGCATGGCGACGCGGCGCGCGACAGCGACGTTCGGTATGCTGCAAGCAAACACAGCGTTCGGCGGGACCGGAGCGTGCTTGTTGTGCAGTGCGGCAGACTTGCCGCGCGCCAGCTGATTGCGGATGTGAAGCGATGCGGCCCGCGCGGCGCTGGTGGCGAAGGGGTGGGACGCGTGACCCCATCGGGGCGCGGGGGACGATGGCGTAAGCTGGAGTTTCTGTGCCTCACAGTCGAACCTGTTTTGAACCGGAAGCGACGATGACTATGCAGCCGTCATTTCGAATGGGAATGTCGGCGAGGCGAGAACTCGCGTGATTATTTGATGATTAAGCGAGCAAGTTTGCTTTTTGGGGGCAGAATGAGGCGAAGTTTTCTACGGAGACTGCTGCTGCGGAGTCTCCTCGCAGTGTCAACGTTGATTCTGCTGCCAGCAGCTCTACAAGCTCGACAGCCAGAGATCGAAGACGCTCGGAAGGCCTTTCTCTCATTCTATGAGCGTGGCGAGATCGCAGGCGCGGATCTAGAGGCGGCAAAGATCGAGCAGATAACTCGTGCACGATATGGTGTCGATCATCTGGAGTATGCCTCCGCTCTCAACTATCGGGCCCTCGTCTATCAGGCCCAGGGCAAGTATCGCCAGGCTGAAGCCGCATGTCAGCGTGCGCTTGCGATTCAAGAAAAGACGCTCAGCTCGGATCATCCTGCGGTTATCGTCACAGTCGGCAATCTCGCTCTGGCGTACAATGCGTTGCATGACTACGGAAGAGCGGAAACTCTGCTTGAACGGGCGCTCGCGACCCAAGAGAAAATTTTGGGGGCAGGCCATCCCGATGTAGCGAGATATCTCATCAATCTCGCTTCGGCGAAGTACAATAGGAATAAGCTCGACGAAACCGAGGCGCTGCTGCTGCGGGCGATTTCAATCCGCGAGAAGGCCTGGGGAGAGAACCACCCGAGCATCGTAACGCCAGTCAACAATCTGGCGGTTCTGATTCAGCGGCGAGGCCGGTTGAACGAAGCGGAGGCTCTCTACAATCGCGCCCTTTCGATCAGAGAAAGGATGTTTGGTCCGAACAACGTTCATGTCGCGCTTGTGCAGCATAACCTGGCAAACATTTACTTCGCTCAGGGCAAATATGAGGCCGCGCTGGCGGCTTATGGCCGCGCCCTTGCAACACGGGAGTCCGCGTTGGGTCCGGATCATCCGGAAACAGGACTGTCGCAGCACCATCTGGCTACGGCATATGCAGCAAAGGGTGATTACGTGAGCGCGTTGGCGCATTCGCGCCGGTCCATTCGTGCAGTCATTGTTTACGGCAGGAACGAGCGACCGGAGACCCTTTTAGACCCATCCTCAAATTCGATGGAAAAGCGTTCGGAGTACTTTCGGCTGCACCTTGCAAATCTGGCAGCTGTTGTAAAAGTTTCAAGCCGCCGATCTGCGATAAACGATGAGGCCTTTGAAGTCGCCCAACAGGCAGATCAATCTTTGGCGGCCGTCGCCCTTCAGCAGCTTGGCCAGCGATTGTCGGCCGGTAACAGTACGCTAGCCGCGATGGTCCGTGAGGAACAGGATCTGGCGGTGGTCCTCAATCAAACAGACAAGCAGCTTTTTGCAGCGCTTTCTGCCACTGAGGCACAGCAGAATCGGCTCGCCGTGGCGGCGTTGCGCAAACAAATCTCCGATGCCAGTAGCCGCCGCAGTGCCATCGCCACGCAGCTCGAAAAGCAGTTTCCGGAATATGTTGCGCTCGCGAACCCAAAGCCGCTCAAGGTCGAAGAGGCGCAGGCGCTGCTGCGGGCCGATGAAGCGCAGGTCTTCTTTCTAACCGGCGCCGCCGAGAGTTACGTCTTTGCTCTGACCAAGGATCGCTTCGACTGGAAAGCCATTCCCGTCGGCAGCGATGCGCTGGTGAAAAAAGTCACGGCTTTCCGCCGGGGCCTCGATCTTGATGAATATAATCGTGCGGTCGCAGCGAAAGCCAAACCCGACGTGTTCGATCTAAGGTTGGCACATGAGCTTTACAAAACGCTGCTCGGCCCGGTCGAAGCTATCGTCAAGGACAAGAAAAATCTCATTGTCGTGCCGTCGGGGCCGTTGACGGCGTTGCCGTTTCAACTGTTGCTGACAACAGAAGCGAAGGCGCAAGCTGATGCTGCCGACTTCTCCGCCTATCGTAACGCCGAATGGCTTCTCAAACGCCACGCGATCACCGTCCTGCCGTCGGTCGCGAGCCTGAAGGCGTTGCGTGCGGTTGCTGCGTCAGCCCGCGCGGCGAAGCCGATGATCGGCTTCGGCGATCCGGTGTTCGGCAACGAGGGCGCGGGCTCCGCGCCACGTGGCGCGTCCGTCAAAGCGGCCGCGAAAACCCGCGCCTACACCGACTACTGGAAAGGTGCCGGGATCGATCGCGATGCGCTCGGCAAAGCATTGCCGCGGCTCGCCGATACGGCGGACGAACTGGGTGCGATCGGCAAGAAGCTCGGCGCTGCGTCG
>JBEIPX010000235.1:0-5455 GCA_040376815.1 Bradyrhizobiaceae bacterium | reverse complement strand
GCAGTTCAGCCCGACGAGGTGATGAGCGATCCGGCGAAGGAAGCGCGGGCGCGGGCGCTGTCGCGCGAATATCGCTGCATGGTCTGCCAGAACCAGTCCATCGACGATTCCGATGCGCCGCTGGCGCGCGATCTGCGCTTGCTGGTGCGGGAGCGCATCGCGGCGGGCGACACCGATACGCAGGTCACGGATTTTCTTGTCGCGCGGTACGGCGAATTCGTCCTGCTCAAGCCGCGCGTGAGCCGCGAAACCTTGCTGCTGTGGCTGGTCACGCCCGTAGTTCTCGGCGGCGGGGTGCTGGCGCTGTGGCTGCATCTGCGCCGGCGCAGGTCAGGCGAGCGCGATGATGCACTCACCCTGACGCCGGAAGAGGAAGCCAAGATCGAGCGGCTGCTCGCCGCCGAGCCTCCCGCAAGGCAGCCGAAGGCCTGAAACAACGGTTGGGCCGGCTTTTCTGCCTCCGGAAGATCAGGTTCAAACCTGCACTTCTCATTACAAAAGATTAATTCCCCCGACAGTGCGCGGTAAGGCTGCGCCCCCCATCTTCAGGACCACAAGGTGCGCAACCGCACCACGAGATTCGTCTGGTCCCTTGGAGATGCTTGATGTCTGAACGCCCCGATTTTCCCCCCGCGCACCGATCCGTTCGCGGATCGCTGCTGTCCCTCCGCAAGTTTGCGTTGATGGCCTCCGTCGTCGCCGGTCTCGGCGCGGCCGGTTACGCCATGAGCCCTTCGTTCGATAATGCCAACATTCTCTCCACCCGCGCGGTCGCGCAGGTGAGCAAGGATGTGCGCAAGGTCGAACAGCCCACCGGTTTCGCCGACATCGTCGAGCGCGTGAAGCCGTCGGTGATCTCGGTTCGCGTGCGCCTCGCCGAAAAGTCGTCGTCAGGCGATTTCAAGAACAACGAGGACTCGCCGTTCCCGCCGGGCTCGCCGATGGAACGCTTCTTCCGCCGCTTCGGCGGTCCGGATGGCTTGCCGCCGGGCATGCAGGGTCCGCGCGGGGGCCGTGGCGGTCCGTCGATGACGGGGCAGGGTTCGGGTTTCTTCATCTCGGCTGACGGTTTTGCCGTGACCAACAACCACGTGGTCGATGGCGCCGATAAGGTCGAGGTAACGACCGACGACGGCAAGACCTATACCGCAAAGGTGATCGGCGCCGATCCGCGCACCGATCTAGCGCTGATCAAGGTCGATGGCCGTACCGATTTTCCGTTCGCGACGCTGTCCGAAGGTCAGCCGCGCATCGGCGACTGGGTGCTCGCCGTCGGCAATCCGTTCGGCCTTGGTGGCACCGTGACCGCCGGCATCGTGTCGGCGCGCGGCCGCGACATCGGCAGCGGCCCGTATGACGACTTTATCCAGATCGACGCGCCGGTGAACAAGGGTAACTCCGGTGGCCCGACGTTCAACACGGGCGGCGAGGTGATGGGCGTCAACACCGCCATCTATTCGCCCTCGGGCGGCAGCGTCGGGATTGCCTTCGCCATTCCGGCCTCGACCGTGAAGACGGTGGTGAAGCAGCTTCAGGAGAAGGGCACGGTCAGCCGCGGCTGGATCGGCGTCCAGATCCAGCCGGTAACGCCGGAGATCGCCGACAGCCTTGGCCTGAAGAAGGCCGGTGGCGCGCTGGTTGCCGAACCGCAGACGAACAGCCCGGCGGAGAAGGCGGGTATCGGCTCGGGTGACGTCATTACCTCGGTGAACGACAGGCCGGTGCGCGATGCGCGGGAACTGGCTCGCACCATCGGCAGCATGGCGCCTGGCGAACAGGTCAAGCTGAACGTGTTGCAGAAGGGTCAGGACAAGACCGTCACTGTGACGCTCGGCGAACTGCCGAACGCGAAGGAAGCGAAAGCGACTGATCGCGGCGATCGTTCGTCGCCGCGCGGCAATGAAATTCCGCGCCTCGGTCTTTCGCTCGCTCCGGCCAACACCGTTGCCGGCGCCGGCAAGGAGGGCGTGGTTGTGACCGGCGTCGATCCGCGCAGTCCCGCAGCCGAACGTGGCTTTAAGGAGGGCGATGTCATCCTCGAGGTCGGCGGCAAGACCGTTGCTGACGCGGGCGAAGTGCGCTCGGCGCTCGAAACCGCTCGCAACGACAAGAAGAACAGCGTGCTGATCCGCGTGCGCTCCGGCGATACGTCGCGCTTCGTGGCGATCCCGCTCGAGCGCGGCTGAGATGGGGAGAGCCGCCGGCAAACGTCGCCCCCGCTGACGGCTCTTTCCGGGGGCGGGCTTTAGGCCCGTCCCCTCGGTTTCCTTCCGATGGAATACGCCCCCCTCCGTCGGAAGGCGTCGCGGGCGATGGAGTTCCCCCAGCTCCATCGCCCGTTTTTCCGTCTCCGGGGCGTCAGGTTGGTCGCTTGCACCGAAGCTGGCCACACGCCATGGTGACACAATATGGGTTCGCCCTTGACCTCGTCAGACAGTGAAATGCGACTGCTCATCATCGAAGACGATCGCGACTCGGCCGACTATCTGGTGAAGGCGTTTCGCGAAGCCGGACACGTCGCCGATCATGCCGCCGATGGCGAAGAAGGCCTGTCGCTTGCGGAAGGCGGCGGTTACGACGTGCTGGTGGTCGACCGCATGCTGCCGAAGCGCGACGGCCTGTCCTTGATCGGCGCGCTGCGCGACAAGGGCGATCGCACACCGGCCCTGATCCTGTCGGCGCTCGGCCAGGTCGATGACCGCATTCGCGGTCTGCGGGCCGGCGGCGACGACTATCTCCCCAAACCCTATGCATTCGCCGAGCTGCTTGCCCGCGTCGAAGTTCTGTCGCGGCGGCAGGGCGGACCTGCGGAAGAGACCGTTTATCGCGTTGGCGACCTCGAACTCGACCGCCTGTCGCATCGCGTCACGCGCGGGCAGGAAGAATTGACGTTGCAGCCGCGCGAATTTCGTTTGCTCGAATATCTGATGAAGCACGCGGGGCAGGTGGTCACCCGGACGATGCTGCTGGAGAACGTCTGGGATTATCATTTCGATCCGCAGACCAACGTGATCGACGTGCATATCTCGCGCCTGCGCTCCAAGATCGACAAGGGGCACGAGCGGGCGCTGCTGCACACGATCCGCGGCGCCGGATACATGATCCGTGACGGCATTCGGTAAACTGATCCGCACGACAGCGTTCCGGCTGACGCTGGCGTATCTGTTTCTCTTCGCGCTGTTCGCTGCGTTTCTGCTCGGCTTCTTCGCGTGGAACACGCGGCGCCTGGTGACCGAGCAGATCACCGAAACCGTCAATGCCGAAATCAGCGAGCTCGGCGGCGAATTCGCCCGCGGAGGGCTGCGCGGGCTGGTCTATGCGATCGAAACCCGGGCGCTGCGCCCCGGCGCCAATCTCTATCTCGTCACGTCATCAGCCGGGCAGGCGATTGCCGGCAATGTCGGATCGCTGGCACCCGGCGTGATGGGCCGCTCCGGCTGGAGCGAAACGGTTTACCGGCGGCTCGACGATCAGGACACGATCGATCATCGCGCGCTCGTTCGCGTCTCCGACGTGCCCGGAGGATTGCGGCTCCTCGTCGGCCGCGATCTCGAAGAGCGGCGGCGGCTGTTCCTGATCGTGGCGTCCGCAGCGCAGTTTTCGGTGCTGGTCGTTGTGGTTCTCGGCCTCGCGGGCGGCATCTTCGTTGCTCGCAGGGTGTTGCGCCGGATCGACGCCATGACCGCAACAACGCAGCGGATCATGGCGGGCAATCTCAGCGAGCGCCTGTCCGTCGGCCGCAGCGGCGACGAGCTTGACCGGCTCGCCAGCAACCTGAATGCGATGCTGGAGCGTATCGAAGCGCTGATGTCGGGATTGAAAGAGGTTTCCGACAATATCGCCCACGATTTGAAGACGCCGCTGACGCGCTTGCGGAATCGGTCCGAAGAGGCGCTGGCAAACGCAAAAACCGAATCGGAATATCGCGCGGCGCTGGAGCGGACGATCGAAGAGTCCGACGGCCTGATCCGCACGTTCAACGCGCTGCTGATGATCGCGCGCGCCGAATCCGGCCAGGCGCGCGACAACATGACCGCTTTCGATGCGGCCGATGTGGTGTCCGGCATCCACGAACTCTATGAGCCGCTGGCCGAAGACAAGGGGCTGTCGCTTGAACTCAAAACCGACTCGGCGCCGCTCCACGGGAATCGCGAACTGATCAGTCAGGCATTGGCCAATCTTGTCGAGAACGCGATCAAGTACGGACAACCGGTGGCGGCGGCTGGCTCATCCGCCAGGCCGGAGATTTCGATCGAGGCGCGGCGCGAGGGCGAGCGGGTGCTGCTCAGCGTCGCCGACCACGGACCCGGCATTCCCGAGGCGGATCGCCAGCGTGCGGTCGAACGCTTTGTCAGGCTTGAGACGAGCCGCACCCTGCCGGGTTCGGGACTCGGGCTCAGTCTGGCGTCCGCGGTAGCGACGCTGCATGAGGGCAGCTTGCAGCTCGCCGACAACAATCCCGGATTGCGGGTAACGATCTCGCTTCCAGCGGTTCCTGTGGCCGGCGGCTCGGTCGCGCGGTCCAGAGAGACGGGGCTTGTCAACGGCGCGCCTGCCGTGGAACACAGGATGGCATGAGCCCATCCGACAGGGGTGCGGCGGATTCCCGTCCGCTGGCCGCCCGATTTGCCACTGCACCCACGCTTCACGCGCCGGCCGACGCCAGGCAGCGGCTTGCCGACTGGCTCAACGACGCCCCTCCCGGCGATGCCGAGGCTCTGCGCGCCATTCTGGCTCAGCACCCGACGGCGGCAATCATCTTCGAAGCGATTGCCGAGGCGTCGCCGTATCTGTTCGACCTGATGCGAGCCGATGCGGCGCGCGTGGTGCGGCTTCTGGAAACCGATCCAGAGCCTCACATCGATAATCTGATCGACTCGACGGCCGACGCAGTCGCTGCGGCATCGGAGGAATCCGATGTGATGCGGGCGCTGCGGCTGATGAAGTCCGAGGCCGCGCTGTTCATCGCGCTTTGCGACATCGGCGGCGTATGGCCGGTCATGCGGGTCACGCAGGCGTTGACCGATATCGCCGGCAACGCCGCGCAGATGGCGCTGCGTTATCTGCTGACGCAGGAAGCCGCCCGCGAGCGCTTCCGGCCCGCCGATCCGCAGAAGCCCGAAACCGGCAGCGGGCTCGTGGTGCTCGCCATGGGCAAGATGGGCGCGGGCGAACTCAACTATTCCAGCGATATCGATCTGATCGTTTTCTACAGTCTCGACTGTCCGCTGCTGGTGGATATCGAGCCGCAGCGGTTCTTCGTGAAAGTGACCCAGGGGCTCGCGCGCATCCTGCAACAGCGCACCGCCGACGGATACGTTTTCCGCGTCGATCTGCGGCTGCGGCCCGATCCCGCCTCGACGCCGGTGGCGATCTCGACCGCGGCCGCGCTCGACTATTACGAACGGGAAGGGCGGACGTGGGAGCGGGCCGCCATGATCAAGGCCCGGCCGTG
>JBEIPX010000276.1:0-4727 GCA_040376815.1 Bradyrhizobiaceae bacterium | reverse complement strand
TGCTGCGCTGGCGGATCAATGTGCTGTCGCTCGGCGACGACGAAGCGAAGACGCTCGGGCTCGATGCCGGGCGGCTGCGCTTCATCGTCATCGCCGCGGCGACGTTGATGACCGCAAGCGTCGTGGCGATCGCCGGCGTGATCGGCTGGGTCGGTCTCGTCATCCCGCATATCGCTCGCATGCTGGTCGGCCCGGACTTTTCGCGGCTCTTGCCTGCGTCGATGCTGATGGGCGCGAGCTATCTCGTGCTGGTCGATACGCTGGCGCGCTCCATCGGCCGCATCGAGGTTCCGCTCGGCATCCTCACCGCGGTCGTCGGTGCGCCGTTCTTCCTGTGGCTGCTGTGGCGAGGGCGTCATGGCTGGTCTTAGCGAGATGCGGATCGAAGCGATCGATCTTGCGTTCGGCTATCCGGAGCGCGCGGTCGGGCGCGGCGCGAGGCTGAAAGTCGATCCTGGCGAAGTGCTGTGCCTGCTGGGGCCAAACGGTTGCGGCAAGACCACGCTGTTCCGGACGATGCTCGGCCTCTTGCCGGCGCAGGGTGGCCGGGTGTTGCTCGGTGGCGACGCGCTGGCAGACCTGCCGCGTGGCGAGATTGCACGACGCATCGCTTATGTGCCGCAGGCGCAAGGATCGGTGTTTCCTTACACCGCGCTCGATATCGTGCTGATGGGGCGCATCGCGCATCGCGGCGTGTTCGCGGGACCGTCTCAGGAAGATCGGTGCATCGCCGTGCAAGCGCTCGGCGAACTCGGCATCGGCAATCTGGCGTCGCGTGACGTGACGCGGCTGTCTGGCGGTCAGCGTCAGTTGGTCATCGTCGCGCGCGCGATCGCGCAGGGCGCGCCGCTGATCGTAATGGACGAACCGACGGCGAGCCTCGACTTCGGCAATCAGGTAATGGTGCTCGGCGAAATCCGACGCCTTGCGCAGCGCGGCACGGGCATCGTGCTCTCGACCCACGATCCGGATCATGCCTTTGCCGTCGCGGACCGGGTTGCGGTGATGAACGACGGCGCCATCGTCGGCGAGGGCGCACCGAAGGATGTGCTGACGCCGGCGCTGATGCGCTCGGTTTACGGCGTCGACGTCTCTATCGAGCAGCTCGACAGCGGCCAGACCGTGGTCGCCCCGCGGTATTGACACAACAGCAGATTTTCCTTGTTGCAACGCAGTCATAGATCGCATAATGTCTCCAGTGGAGACATTATGAAGATTCCGCTCAAGTTTCTCACAAGGGTAGCCCCGCGCATGACTTACGATCTGATCCGCCGCCAGCTTGGCGGCTCCGTTCCGTTTGCAAAACACGTTGGCGTCGAGCTTGTCTCGATTGAGAAGGGACGCGCCCGTGCCCACCTGCCGTCGCGCGAGCAGGGGATGAACCATATCGGCAGCCAGCACGCGGGCGCGCTGTTCGCGCTCGGCGAAACAGCGTCGGGCGGCGCGATGGCTGGTACGTTCGCGTCGATGCTGCTCGAAATCCGGCCGGTCGCGGCCGACGCCTCGATCCGCTATCTCGCGGTCGCGCATGGTCCGATTCGCGCCGAAGCGGCGATCGGTGGAGAGTCTGACGCCCTGCTTGCCGGAATCATGTCGGATGGCAAAGTCAGGTTTCCCGTGGAGATCGCAATGTTCGACGAAGCCGGAACGCGCGTCGCCGAGATGACTGTGAGCTGGCACGTGTCGATGAAGCGCGCCAAAGCTGCTTGATGGAGGCTGCTTGATGGAGCCGGTTTGATGAGGAAAGCGGCCGCGTCCTCCGAACGGGATACGTTCCATCATGGCGATACGCGGCGTGCGGCGGTTGCGGCCGCGCGCGCGATCGTGGAAGCGGCGGGGCATCAGTCATTGACCTTGCGCGGCGTGGCCGAGCAGATCGGTATCAACCATCGCGCTTTGTATCGCCAGTTCGAGTCGCTGGAGGATTTGCAACTCGAAGTGACTGCGACCGGCTTCGCTGAGCTCGCCGATCGGCTGGAGCAGATCGGCGCTGCGAGCAATCGTGCCGAGCAGCTTGCGACTGTCTATGCCCGCTTCGCCGTCGATCACATCCATCTCTACACGCTGATGTTCGCGCTGCCGCTGCGTGCACATTTCCGCCGCGAGGACGGGATCGGCCCGCCGCTGCGGCGCGTGGTGAAGGCGGCCGCGGCGGCCTTGCGCGACGGCATCGCGGACGAGGATGCAATCAAGACCGCGGTGCTGCGTATCTGGGGTCTCGCGCACGGCATGGTCGGCCTTTATGTGGCCGGTGCATTGCGCGCCCGTTCGAAGGCTGATGCGGTGGTTTTGATCGCGGGCGGAGCGAGCCGTTTGGGACCGGAATCCGGCCGGAACTGACGGCCCGCCAATAGCCCGGCTTTCCGCCCTCTTTCCTTGTGTTTCCGGGCCTTTGCCGCTAATAAGCCGCCACGTTCGCGGCCCCCGCACCCCTGGAGGCTTGCCGCGACCGACTGGAAAGGCCGCGATGCGGCCTTTTAACTTTTACAAAACAAGGACTTAACCAATGGCGACCGTCAAGGAATTGAAGGCGACCGCACGTCCGAAGGCCGGCAAGGGGGCCGCTCGGGCTGAACGTCGCGAAGGCCGCGTCCCGGCCGTGATCTATGGCAACAACCAGCCCCCCGTCACCATCTCGGTCGACGACAAGGAACTGCGTCTGCGCATCTTCGCCGGCCGCTTCCTCACCACGCTTTTCGACATCGAACTCGATGGCAAGAAGCACCGCGTGATTCCGCGCGACTTCGCCCTCGATCCGGTGCGCGATTTCCCGATCCATGTCGACTTCCTGCGGCTCGGTGAGGGCGCAACGATCCGCGTCAGCGTTCCGCTGCACGTGATCAACGCTGAAACCTCGCCGGGCGTGAAGCGCGGCGGTACGGTGAACATCGTCACCCACACCATCGATCTCGAGTGCCCGGTCGACAACATTCCGCAGTACATCGAGGCGGACGTCGGCAAGCTCGAAATCAACCACTCGCTGCACCTGACCGACGTGACCTTGCCGAAGGGCGTGAAGTCGCTGTCGCGTCCGGATGCGACGCTCGTCACCATCGTGCCGCCGTCGGGCTACGCCGAAGAGCAGAAGGCCGCCGCTGCGGCTGCTGCCGGTGGTGCGCCCGCGGCCGGTGCTGCTCCTGCGGCCGGTGCTGCTGCGCCCGCGGCTGGCGCCGCTCCTGCGGCTGGTGCTGCCGCCGCCAAGGCTCCGGCCGGCGGCGACAAGAAGAAGTAAGCAGATTGCGGCGCCATGCGTTTGTTCGTCGGCCTGGGCAATCCCGGTGCGAAGTACGAGCGCAACCGCCACAACATCGGCTTTCTTGCTGTTGAAGCGATTGCACGGCGTCACGGTTTCGCACCGTGGCGCCGTCGCTTTCAGGGGGAAACCTCCGAAGGCACGATCGGCGGCGAGAAGGTTATCCTGCTGAAGCCCACGACCTACATGAATGAGTCCGGCCGCGCGGTGGGCGAGGCTGCCAATTTCTTCAAGCTCGGCGTCGATTCGATCGCCGTGTTTCACGATGAGATTGAACTACCGGCCGCGAAGCTGCGGGTGAAAGTGGGCGGCGGCATCGCCGGTCACAACGGGCTGCGGTCGATCTCGGCGCATGTCGGTAACGAGTATCGCCGGGTACGGATCGGGGTCGGTCATCCGGGCGTCAAGGAACTGGTGCACGCCCACGTGCTGAACGACTTCGCCAAGAGCGAGCAACTGTGGGTCGAGACGATGCTCGATGCGATCGCGGACAATGCCGGGATGCTGGCAGAAGGCCGCGATTCAAGTTTTCAGAACAAGGTGCATCTGGCCTTGCAGGCCAAGGGCATCGGCAAGGACGAAGTCAACGGCGACTGACGCCGGCTTCGCAAGGAATTGAGCGATGGGATTCAAATGCGGGATCGTCGGTCTGCCGAACGTCGGCAAGTCGACGCTGTTCAATGCGCTGACCGAGACGGCCGCCGCGCAGGCTGCGAACTATCCGTTCTGCACAATCGAGCCGAACGTCGGCGAGGTGGCGGTGCCGGATCCGCGCCTCGACAAGCTGTCGGCGATCGCCAAGTCCGCGCAGATCATCCCGACGCGGCTGACCTTCGTCGACATCGCCGGTCTGGTAAAAGGCGCGTCCCAGGGCGAAGGCCTCGGCAACCAGTTTCTCGCGACCATCCGCGAGGTCGATGCGATCGCGCATGTGGTGCGCTGCTTTGAGGACTCCGACATCACCCATGTCGAGGGCAAGATCGCGCCGCTCGCCGACATCGAGACGATCGAGACCGAGCTGATGCTCGCCGATCTCGACAGCCTCGAAAAGCGCGTCGACAACCTCACCAAGAAGGCCAAGGGCAACGACAAGGACGCGAAAGAGCAGCTTGAGTTGGTCGAGCGTTCGCTGAAGCTGCTGCGCGATGGCAAGCCCGCGCGGGGGCTGGAGCGCAAGCCGGAAGAAGAGCGTGCCTTTGGCATGCTCGGTCTGCTGACCTCGAAGCCGGTTCTCTATGTCTGCAATGTCGAGGAAGCCTCGGCGGACAAGGGCAATGGCTTCTCGGCGCGCGTCTTCGAACGCGCGAAGCAGGAAGGGGCGCGCGCGGTCGTCGTCTCGGCAAAGATCGAGAGCGAGGTCGCGGTGCTGCCGCTCGACGAGCAGAACGAATATCTCGAGGCCATCGGCCTGGAGGCACAGCTCCTGGTTTGCCCGACAAAATCGCGGTGGTGGTCCCGTGCTATCGCGTACGCG
>JBEIPX010000358.1:0-3853 GCA_040376815.1 Bradyrhizobiaceae bacterium | reverse complement strand
GACCCGCTTGTAGCTCATGTCGGTGACATGGAGCAGGCCGTCGATCCCGCCGAGGTCGACAAAGGCACCGTAATCGGTGATGTTCTTGACGACGCCGTCGATGATCTGGCCCTCGGCCAGCTTCTCGATCAGGCCCGAACGCTGCTCGGCGCGGGTTTCCTCGAGAACCGCGCGGCGCGACACGACGATGTTGCCGCGGCGGCGATCCATCTTGAGGATCTGGAAGGGCTGCGGCACGTCCATCAGCGGAGTGACGTCGCGCACCGGGCGGATGTCGACCTGCGAGCCGGGCAGGAACGCCACGGCGCCGTCGAGATCGACCGTGAAGCCGCCCTTGACGCGGCCGAAGATCACGCCCTCGACGCGCTTGCCTTCGCCGAACTCGCTTTCAAGCTTGTCCCACGCGGCTTCGCGGCGGGCGCGGTCGCGGCTGAGCATTGCCTCGCCTTCCGAGTTCTCAACCCGGTCAACATAGACTTCGACTTCATCGCCGACCGAGAGGCCGTGCGGCTGACCCGGAGGGGCGAATTCCTTGAGAGAGACGCGGCCTTCGCTCTTGAGGCCGACGTCGATCACTGCCTTGTCGTTTTCAATGGCGGTGATCGTGCCCTTGACGACGCGGCCTTCGAAGCCGCCGCTGGCAGCGCCGCCGAGCGATTCGTCGAGCATGGCCGCGAAATCGTCGCGGCTCGGGTTAGCCAAACTGGCCATACGAGGTGTCCTTCAATCGATGTTTCCGGCCAGGCGGTTTTCTCCGCCGGTCTTTCTCCGTGTTCGCACCATGCGAAAACGGGCCAAAGGGGCCGAACCGCCGCGCCCGCCGGATGCAAATGCGCGGCATCCGTTCGGGCCAAATGGCCTGTCGGGATCGGCGGCGCTTAGGCTTGAAACGCCCGCAAGGCAAGGATTTTGGGCAGTCGATGCTCGCGGGTCAGGCGGGGGACGCACTGGCCCTGTTCAGCAACGCGAGATGCTCATCGCCAAGCGAGAGACGCATCGCGCCAATCAGCTGTTCGGCCTGTTCGACGCTCGTCGCGCTCGCGATCGGCGCCGTGATTCCTGGCTGCGCGGCGAGCCATGCCAGCGCAATTTGGCCCTCGGCCGCCCCCGTCTCCGCCGAGACCTGGTCGAGCGCGGCCAGCACGCCGAGTCCGAAATCGGTGAGATAGTGCTCAACGAAATGCTCTCGCTCGCCCTTGACGTCGTCCGCAGTGCGATACTTCCCGGTCAGGAAGCCGCTCGCGAGCGCGAAATACGGCGTCACGCCAATCTGGTTGGCGATGCAATATTGCTGAACGGGTCCTTCGAATTCCGCGCGGTGCACCAGGTTGTAGTTCGGCTGGTAGACGGCAATGTCCGGCGCGCCGATCGCGATTCGTGCCTGATCGAGCGCCGCGAGCCGGGCCGGATCGTAGTTCGAGGCCCCGAAGGCCCGCACCTTTCCGGCCTCTATCAGCGAATTGAACGCGGACATGGTCTGTTCGAGCGGGGTGCCGCTGTCGTCTATATGCGCGTAGTAGATATCGACATAGTCGGTCTGCAGGCGCCTGAGCGATGCTTCAATGCCTTTCGCGACGGCGTCCGGCGCAAGTCCGCCCGGGCCGCCAGTGTATCCCACCTTCGTTGCGACAAGAACCCGGTCACGGTTGCCCCGCGCTTTCATCCACTCACCAATAATGGTTTCGGATTCGCCGCCAACATGGCCGGGTATCCAGGCCGAATAGACGTCCGCCGTATCGATCATCCGCCCACCGCCGGCAAAGAAAGCATCAAGCACGGCAAACGAGGTCTGTTGGTCCGCCGTCCAACCGAAGACATTCCCGCCGAGGACCAGCGGCGGAGTGGTCATGCCGCTCCGGCCGATTGGGCGTTGATTGTTCATGCGATAGCTCCCGGTTTATCTGACTGGTCCATGCGCGCTTTGACGAGGCGGATCGCCATTTCGACTGATCCCGCCACCGTAAGATCCGAATTGTCGAGATGAACTGCATCGGGCGCCGCGATCAAGGGCGCTTCCTTGCGAGTCCTGTCGCGTTCGTCACGGGCGGCGAGGTCTGCCTCGATCGCATCGAGCGTCACGAACGTCCCGCGCGCCTGCATCTCCAGATAACGGCGCTGCGCCCGCGCGGCGACGCTTGCCGTGACGAACAGCTTCACATCGGCATCAGGCGCGATCACGGTGCCGATGTCCCGCCCGTCGAGGACGGCTCCGCCCGGCCGGGTGGCAAAGGTGCGCTGGCGATCGAACAGTGCCTGGCGCACGGCAGGATGGATCGAGATTCTGCTGGCAAGCCCGCCGGTTGCTTCCGAGCGTAGCTCCGGGTCGGCAAGCAGCGCGTCGGGGAAGTCGGTCGCGGCAAGCGCATCTGCGGGATCGTCCGGATTGCCGCCGCTGAGCTCGCACTGACGACCGACCGCGCGGTAGAGCAGTCCGGTATCAAGGTGGGGCAGGCCGAAATGTGCCGCAAGCGCCCGCGCGATGGTGCCCTTGCCCGATGCGGTGGGTCCGTCGACCGCGATGATCATGACGTTCTGCTCCGAGCAGCCTTGACCAGTCCCCAGATCGCGATTGCCGCCCAGAAGCCTTCGAGCACAAGGCTGGCAAGATTCATGTGGACCAGCAGCGACAGCGTGAGCAACGCCGCGCCCGCGAGGTTTACGCCGTGCTGGATGAACGGATCGGGCCGGTCGCGGCTTGTGATGTACCAGTAGGCGAAGACAATGCAGGCCATGCCGGCAAAGCCCGCGATGTTCGCGCCGACCCCGATAATCGACTGGCTCACCGCAGTACCAGCGAATCGAGCATCGCCTCGAACGCCGGAAAGCTGGTGGCGATGGGACGGGTGTCGTCCACCTCGACCCCGCCGCGGCTGGCGATTCCGGCAATGGCCATGCTCATGGCGATGCGGTGATCGAGGTGCGTCGCCACAGCTGCGCCTTCTGCCGTTCCGGGAAGCGGCTCGCCGCCTGTTCCCTCGATGACGAGGCCGTCTGCCGTCTCAGTCACTCGGGCACCAGCGAGTTCGAGCGCAGACGCCATTACCGCCAGCCGGTCGGATTCCTTGACGCGCAACTCATCGAGGCCTGACATCACGGTGCGGCCCTGCGCCAGTGCGGCGGCCACGAACAGCACGGGAAACTCGTCGATCATCGAGGGCGCGACGGCCGGATCGACGTCGATCCCGGTCAGCAATGAATGCCGCACGCGAAGGTCCGCTACCGGCTCGCCGCCCACTTCGCGGCGGTCCCGTTCCTCAATCGAGCCGCCCATGGCGCGCAGAACATCGATAAGGCCGGCGCGGGTCGGGTTGAGGCCGACGTTCTGGATGACGAGGTCGCTGCCTGGCACGATCAGCGCCGCCACGATGAAGAAGGCAGCCGAGGACGGGTCGCCCGGCACGACGATGGTCTGCGGCCTCAAATCGGCTTCGCCGGTCAGCCGGATGACGCGGGTACCATCAGCCTCGGTCTCGACCGAGAGATCGGCGCCGAAGCCCGCCAGCATCCGCTCGGAATGGTCGCGCGTCGGCACGGGCTCGATCACAGTGGTGGTCCCGGCGGTGTTGAGCGCCGCGAGCAGCACCGCGCTTTTGACCTGCGCCGACGCCACCGGCAGCCGGTACGTTATCGGTACGCAAGGCGAGGCGCCGCGCACCATCAGCGGCAGCGTTCCGCCGGGCGCGGCGGAAACGTCCGCGCCCATGAGCGACAGCGGCTCGATCACGCGGGCCATCGGCCGCTTGGACAAGCTGGCGTCGCCGGTGAACGTCGCAGTGATCGGATGGCTGGCCAAGAGACCCATCAGGAGACGAGTCGAGGTGCCCGAATTGCCCATGTCGAGCGCGGTGCGCGG
>JBEIPX010000074.1:0-9798 GCA_040376815.1 Bradyrhizobiaceae bacterium | reverse complement strand
GGCGTCGTGCAGGAGCTTGCGAAAGCGATCCTGCACAATGCCAATGACGGCAACACCAGTCCCGACGACCTGAGTCGTCTCGCGCTGCTGGAAATTCAGCTGCGCTAGTTCTTCCGTCACCCTGAGGTGCGCGCTCTTGCGCGCCTCGAAGGGCGACGGCCCGGATCGTTCATCCTTCGAGGCTCGCCGCTCCGCGGCTCACACCTCAGGATGACGGTTTTCCTTTTAAGCAACCCTCCGCGCCAGCACTGAGACGAAAAACCCGTCGGTGCCGGTGCGGCGCGGCGTCATCAGCAAACCTTCCGAAGACATCATCGCAGCGGACGCGAAGGCGTTGCCCTTTTCGCCGAGCGCCAGCGTCACCTGTTCCGGCGCGACCACCGCGAACTGCGGATGGCGCTGCGTGAATGCCTTCACCTGTGCGTTGTTCTCGTCGTTCAAGACCGAGCACGTGATATAGGCGATGCGCCCGCCCGGCTTCACCAGCGCGGCTGCACGATCCAGCACCTCGATCTGATCCTTGATGCGGATGTCCAGCGCGCCCGGTCGCATGCGCCACTTGGCATCCGGATTGCGCCGCCAGGTGCCGGTGCCCGAGCACGGCGCATCGATCACCGCGAGATCGGCGGACGCCTTGATGTCCGCGAGCGTGTCGTTCGGCCCCTTCGGCGCGCGCACGTCGCAATTGTGCACGCCCGCGCGCGACAGCCGTTCGAAGATCGGCGCCAACTGACGCTTGTCGGAGTCCGTCGCGATCAGACGCCCCTTCCCCTGCATCATCGCCGCCAGCGCCAACGTCTTGCCGCCCGCACCGGCGCACATGTCGATCACCTGCTCGCCGGGCTTCGCCGCCGTCAGCAGCGCCGCAATCTGCGAGCCCTCGTCCTGAACTTCGATCGCACCCTTGATGAAATCCTCTTCCGAATTGATGCCGGGGCTGCGCGCGTCCGCATCGAGCTGGATGCGCAGACCCAGCGGCGACCACGGCGTCGGCTGCGCGCCGAGATGCGCCATCGACTTGTACGCCTTGTCGCGATTGGACTTCAGCGTGTTGACCCGCAGATCGAGCGGCGCGCGCCGCGCCATGGCTTTCATCTCGGCCGCGCGGTCGTCGCCGAACGTGACCGCGAACTGCGGTTCGAGCCATTCCGGATAGTCGCCGGCCACATGCGCCGGCGCTTGGTCGAGCGAGCGTGATTGCAGCGCCTTGAGCTCCGCATCGCCGAGCGGCTCCGGCGCGAAGCGGCTGCCGTCGCAGAGTTTTGCGATCGCGTCCGCGTCGAGGTCGCGCTCCAGCTTGAGCATGCCGAGCACGCGCGCCCGCGGCGTATCGTCGTCCATCAGCCACGCACTCGAGGCGCGCCGCCGCAGCACGTCGTAGACGATGCCGGAAATCGCAGCGCGGTCGCCGGAACCGGCGAAGCGGTGCGCGGTGCCCCACTCCTTCAGCGCGTTGCCCGCGGGAGTACGATTGCGATCGATGGCATCAATGACTTCAATGGCTGCGGACAGCCGGGCGGCGGGCGTCATTCAGTTGTTCCTGGAGATTGGACGCTCGCGTTAACGCAAGCTGCCTCAGATCACAAGCAGGATACGCAGCGCGAAGTAGATCCACATCGCCATCAGCACCAGAACGCCGGCGAAATAGGCGTTAAAGCGCGTTGGAACATGGTTGCTGGTGAGAAACACGAAGGCGTGGGCATAGCGGGTGACGACGAACACCCACGACAGCAGGACCATGATCAGGTCCATCTGCCGCAACGGCAGGGCCATCGCGACAAGGGCATAGAACAGCACCGGCATCTCGAACTGGTTGCTGAAGCAGTTGCCGGCCTTGGTCGCATCCGCCGGCCAGTTCGCCTCGTTCAGTGCGGTGGTCTTGAACGACGCCTGCCCGGAGACCAGGGCCTTCCGGCGCACGAAGCCCATATGAAACATCAAACCGAAGACGAGCAGCACCAGTACGAAGACCGGCAGCAGAACCATTTGAACCGACATCGAAATCTCCCTCTGTACGGCCCCGCACCCAAAAAAGGCGCCGCCGGGCCTTGCCCTCATGGGTCTCCTTGTCTTGGAGCCCTCGTTGAACTGCGCTCCCCGGCCTTGCGACCCAATTGGCAGGATGCCGCGTATCTCTTGCGGGTGACATACCGAGACTAGCGATGCTGTACGTTATTACCATCATGATGGGTACGCTTGGGGCGGCCCTCCACCGCCATCACCCTTTACGTCAAAGGCGGCCTGCGCTCGGTGCGCGGGCGCGACAAATGGCTCATAGTTCAGCATTACTTGCGCTGCGAAAGCCGTTATAATCGCCGCATTGCAGATTGGAATTCGCTTTGCGCACGATCATTGCGACCACGCTTCTTGCCTTAGCAATCATCAGCCCCGCCGCAGCCGATAAACGCGTGGCGCTGGTGATCGGCAATTCGAGCTATCAGAACACTGCCCAATTGAGGAACCCGGTGAACGATGCCGACGCTATGTCGGCTACGTTCAAAAAGGCCGGCTTCGATGTCGTGGAATCGCGGCGCGATCTGAAAATCAGCGAAACGCGGCGGGTGCTGCGCGATTTCTCGGACAAGGCGCTCGATGCCGACGTGGCGGTGATTTACTATGCCGGTCACGGCATGGAAGTCGACGGCAGCAATTATCTGATCCCCGTCGATGCCGCGCTTGAGCGCGATGCCGACGTCTTCGACGAGACCATCCCGCTCGACCGGCTGCTGCTCACGATCGAGCCCGCGAAAAAATTGCGGCTGGTGATCCTCGATGCCTGTCGTGACAATCCTTTTTCACGGACGATGAAGCGGACCATGGGTTCGCGCTCGATGACCCGCGGTTTCGCCAAGGTCGAACCGAGCAGCCCGAATACCCTCGTCGCCTTCGCCGCCAAGGCCGGCTCGACTGCGGCTGACGGCGACAGCAACAACAGCCCGTTTACGACCGCCCTCGTCAAGCATATCGCGACGCCGGGTCTCGATCTGCGCAAGGCATTCGGCTTCATTCGCGACGACGTGTTGCAGGTGACGTCCAACCGGCAGGAGCCGTTCGTCTACGGCTCGCTCGGCGGCAATGACGTGTCGCTGGTCCCTGCTGTAGCCGTGCCGCAGGCACCCGCTGTGAACGCCAACGATGGCGCCCGCCGCGATTACGAGTTCGCAGAGCGCGTCGGCAGCCTCGATGCCTGGGACTCGTTCATCAAAAACTATCCGTCGGGATTTTACACCGATCTTGCCACGGCACAGCGCCGCAAGCTCGTTGCCGAGGTGGCGCGTGTCGAGGCGACGGAAAAGGCGCGGCAGGCGACACAGGAGTCGTTCCGGCTCGCTGGAGAAAGCGCGGAGAAGAACGAACAGGATGCGGCCGCTGCGCGCGCGCGAGACGCGGAGCAGGAGCGCCTCGCCGCCGAACAAACGAAGCGCGATGAGGACGCCAGGGTCACCGCAGCCGAAAAAGCCAAGACCGACCTCGAAGCTCAGGCCAAGGCTGCCGAGCAGCAACGCCTGACCGCCGAGAAACTTGCGGCCGAGAGAAAACAACCCGAGGACAAGACGATTGCGGCCAAGGCCCCTGAAGAGCAGATCGCCGCGCTGGCGCCTCCCGCGCCGCCTGACACGGCCGCGCCATCGCAATCGCTTAACCGCCAGCTCCAGACCGAGCTGAAGCGCGTCGGTTGCTACACCGCTTCACTCAGCGACAATTGGGGACCGCCCGCGCAACGCTCGCTTGAGCAATTCAACAAACGCGCCGGGCTGAAGCTCGACGTACAGGCGGTTGATCTCAATACGCTTGCGGCTGTGCGCGGCAAGACCGAGCGGGTGTGTCCTCCGGGCGAGACCGAAGGTCAGCGGAAACGCCAGCGATACTACTGAGTTTCCTGAATCCTCCGCGAAGCAAAGTGTTTAGCAGATGACCCGACATTCGGTTGACATCCGGCGGCGTTAGCGTGGCATCCTGCCTTGCAGGAGTGTCCGTATGTCCGTTCTTCGCCTCACCCAGATTTCCGATACGCATCTCGGGCCGCACCACCCGCAGCTCGACGCTAACTTCGATCGCCTCTGCGCCCATCTCGACGATGACCGGCCCGACGTCGTGATTCACACCGGCGATGTCGCCTTCGACGGCACCGGCAAGCCGGACGGCCTCGCCTATGCCCGCGACCGCCACAAGGCGATCGCCACCGAGTGCCGCTTCATTCCCGGCAATCACGATATCGGCGACAACGATACACTCGTCGCGCCATCGCCCGCGCATCGCACCTCGCGCGACAACGCCCGCATGTTCGCATCCGTGTTCGGCGAGGATCGCTGGCGCTTCGACGCCGCGGGCTGGACGTTCATCGGGCTGAACTCGCTGATCATGAACACCGAGCCGCAGGCAGAGGAAGAGCAGAACGATTGGCTCGCGGGAGAGCTGTCGCGCATCAACGGCAATCCGCTGGCGCTGTTCATTCACAAGCCGATCTTCCGCAATCAGCTGGACGACGCCGAACTTGCCGCGACGTCGTTCCGTTACGTGCCGCAGCCCTCTCGCAGCCAGTTGCTCGCGCGGCTCGCGTCGGCCGATTTGCGGCTGATCGCGTGCGGCCACGTGCATCAGCGGCGCGATTTCACGCACGGGCGTGTCCGGCACATCTGGGCGCCCTCGTCCGCGTTCGTGATCGGCGACAAGCAGGAGCTGATCGGCGTCAAGGAAGTCGGACACGTCGAATACGTCTTCCGGCCCGACAGCTTCGAGGTGCATCACACCCGCGCGCCGGGCCAGACCGACATCGATATTGACGGCGCGCTGCTGCCGGAGGCGGTGCATTGAATTGTCATTCCGGGTTCGCTCGCCTGCGCGAGCGCCCCGGAATGACGTCATTTCCACAATCAAGCCTTGTCCGGCCCCACGCGCACGAGCTGCTTGCCGAAGTTCGCGCCCTTCAGGAGCCCCATGAACGCACCGGGCGCTGTGTCGATGCCCTCGGTGACGAACTCCTTGTACTTGACCTTCCCTTCGCGGATCCATTGCGGCATCTCGCGCAGGAAATCCGGGAACTTGCTCTCGAAGTCCCAGACGATGAAGCCGCGGATCGTCAGGCGCTTCACCAGCGCCGCACGCATGATCGAGTTCGCCCACTTCGGCGTCGGCGTGTCGGGTCCGAAGATCGTGTTGTAGTCGGCGATCAGTCCGCAGATCGGCATGCGCGCGAAGGGATTGAGCAGCGGGAACACCGCCTCGAACACCTTGCCACCGACGTTCTCGAAATAGACATCGATGCCCTTGGGGCACGCTTCCTTCAGCTTCGCCGCGAGGTTCGGATCGCGGTGATCGAGGCACTCGTCGAAGCCGAGTTCCTCCTTCACGTATTTGCACTTGTCGGCGCCGCCGGCGATACCGACCGCACGCGCGCCCTTGATCTTCGCAATCTGGCCAACCGCAGAGCCCACGGCGCCCGATGCAGCCGCGACAACCACCGTCTCCCCCGCCTTCGGCTTGCCGATTTCGAGCAGTCCCGCGTAGGCGGTCATGCCCGGCATGCCGAGAATGCCGACCGCTGTCGAGATCGGCGCGATCGCCGGATCGATCTTGCGCAGGCCCTTCGCATCGACCACCGCGTGCGTCTGCCAGCCCGAGTGCGCGAGCACGATGTCGCCCGCTTTCAGGTTCGGGCTCTTCGACTCGATCACCTCGTTGACCGTGCCGCCCTCCATGACGCCGTCGATCGGCACCGGCGCGGAGTACGACGGACCTTCAGACATGCGGCCGCGCATGTACGGGTCGAGCGACAGCCAGATCGTGCGCAGCAGCACCTGTCCGTCGGCGACGGCCGGCGTGTCGTAACTCTCGAGACGGAAGTTCGCAGGTGTCGGTTCGCCGGTCGGGCGTGAAGCAAGCACGATACGTTTGGCTGACGGCATGGGGTTTCCTCTTCTTGTCTGACGCACGCGGATGCGCGGCCGGCTGTTGATAGCCGGTGTTATCACATGCATGCAGATGCATCAAATTCGCAGAGCGAAACGCGCCCGTGAAGCGATGGCCTCACGGGAGACGTTTGTTCTCGCAACCAAAAATCCGATGATAAAGACTGTTACGCCCCGCCCGGATAATTCGGGCTCTCGCGCGTGATCGTCACGTCGTGGACGTGACTCTCGCGCAGGCCCGCGCCGGTGATACGGACGAACTGCGCCTTCTGATGGAATTCGGCGAGCGTGCGCGCACCGACATAACCCATCGCGGCACGAAGACCGCCCGCGAGCTGATGCAGCACGTTGGCGACCGGCCCCTTGTACGGCACCTGCCCCTCGATGCCTTCCGGCACGAGCTTAAGGGTATCCTTGATGTCCTGCTGGAAGTAGCGGTCGGCCGAGCCGCGCGCCATCGCGCCGACCGAGCCCATGCCGCGATACGCCTTGTACGACCGCCCCTGCCACAGGAACACTTCGCCCGGCGTCTCGTCCGTGCCAGCGAGCAGCGAACCGACCATCGCCACATCCGCGCCCGCGGCGAGGCCCTTGGCGAGATCGCCGGAATACTTGATGCCGCCGTCGGCGATGACCGGCACGTTGGCCTTCTTCGCCGCTTCGACCGCATCCATGATCGCGGTGAGCTGCGGCACGCCGACGCCCGCGACGATGCGCGTGGTGCAGATCGAGCCCGGGCCGATGCCGACCTTGATCGCATCCGCGCCGGAATCGATCAGCGCCTGCGTGCCCTCGGTGGTCGCGACGTTGCCGGCGATCACCTGCACGGCGTTGGAGAGCCGCTTGATGCGGTTGACCGCTTCCAGCACGCGCGAGGAATGGCCGTGCGCCGTATCGACGACGACGATATCGACGCCGGCGTCGATCAGCTTCTCGGTGCGTTCGAATCCATCATTGCCAACCGTGGTCGCAGCGGCGACGCGCAGGCGACCCTGCGCGTCCTTCGACGCCAGCGGATTGGCCACCGTCCGCTCGATGTCCTTCACGGTGACGAGACCGACGCAGCGATACTGATCGTCGACCACCAGAAGCTTCTCGATGCGATGCTGATGAAGCAGCCGCTTCGCCTCCTCCTGGCCGACGCCTTCGCGCACGGTCACGAGGTTTTCGTGCGTCATCAGTTCGGAGACTTTTTGATTGGGATTGGTGGCGAAGCGTACGTCGCGGTTGGTGAGAATGCCGCCGAGCTTGCCGGGTTTGCCCTTCGACGCGCCCGTCACCACCGGAATGCCGGAGATGCCGTTCTCCTTCATCAGGGTCAGCGCGTCGGCGAGCGTCTCGTCCGGGGCGATCGTCAGCGGATTGACCACCATGCCCGCTTCGAACTTCTTCACCTGCCGCACCTGCGCGGCCTGCCCGTCCGGATCGAAGTTGCGGTGAATGACGCCGATGCAGCCGGCCTGCGCCATGGCGATCGCCATCCGCGCTTCCGTCACCGTATCCATCGCGGAGGCGATGATCGGCACGTTGAGCGAAATCGAGCGGGTGATGCTGGAGCGGATATCGGCTTCGGAGGGCAGGATGTCGGACAGGCCAGGCTTCAGAAGCACGTCATCGAACGTGAAGGCTTCGCGAATACCCGATAATCCCTGCACCACTGCCATCGCCAACTCCTTATCGCGGCGTCCCGCCGCGCGACTGTCCATTGCGTAGATGACTACGTATGAGCTTTCCGTCTGGCGCCGCAGTCGCGGCGTCACCGAATCGAAGCCCGTCAATGGGGTTGGCGGTGGTCGATAGCACGCCCGTATGACGAATCAAAGGGCTCGACCGGCCCCCGAACTGCATTCCAGCACTGAAAAATCAGCGATTTCCACTGTGCGCGGCGATCAGCGGGGATATCCCGGCGGCGGCCCGTGCTTGCGGATCGCGTCCACCACTTCCGCGTGCTTCCGGTCCTCGCGCTTCATGTGAACCGCAATCAGCGCGTGCGCCGACGGCACCAAGAACAGGATCGGGAACAGCAGGCCGAAAATAACGCAAACGACCAGAATCACGACGTTCAGGATCGCGGAAAACGGCTGACCGTTCATCAGCAAGCCGAGCGGCGGAAGCAAGGCGGCAAGCACGTAGATCATCGTCGGTCTCCCAGAAGCGCGGCGGCCCGCACGCGCACAATGTAGGTATGCCTGCGCGCCCTGCAATGGTCCGCGACGGCCCGGGCATGCTAGCAAATGTCCATGCAACGCGAACGCCTGATCCCGCTGATTGTCGCCGCCGCCCTGTTCATGGAAAACATGGACTCGACGGTGATCGCGACCTCGCTGCCGGCGATCGCCGCCGACATCGGCACCAGCCCGCTGACGCTGAAACTCGCGATCACCTCCTACCTGCTCTCGCTTGCGGTGTTCATTCCGGCGAGCGGCTGGACCGCCGACCGCTTCGGTGCCCGCGCCGTGTTCTCGGTCGCCATCGGCGTGTTCATGCTCGGCTCGATCGGCTGCGCGATCTCAACCTCGGTGACCGACTTCGTGATCGCCCGCATCCTGCAAGGTATCGGCGGCGCGATGATGACTCCGGTCGGACGCCTCGTGCTGCTGCGCTCGATCGACAAGAGCGCACTCGTCAACGCCATGGCCTGGGTGACAGTGCCCGCGCTGATCGGCCCGGTGGTCGGCCCGCCGCTCGGCGGCTTCATCACCACTTACGTCTCGTGGCACTGGATCTTCCTGATCAACATTCCGATCGGCCTGCTCGGCATCTACCTGGCGTTGAAGTACATCGATCCGATCAAAGGCGAAAATCCCGAACCGTTCGACCTTGCAGGCATGCTACTCGCCGGCGTCGGCGTTGCCGGCATCGCCTTCGGCCTCTCGGTCGCGGGCCTCAACCTGCTGCCGTGGCAACTCGTCGTCGGCCTCGTCGCCATCGGCACGATCTCCATGACGCTCTACGTCATCCGCTCGAAGCGCACGCCCTCGCCCGTCCTCGACTTCTCGATGCTGCGGCTGCCGACCTTGCGCGCAAGTCTCACCGGCGGCTTCCTGTTCCGTCTCGGCATCGGCGCGCTGCCGTTCCTGTTGCCGCTGCTGATGCAGGTCGGCTTCGGCCTCACGCCGTTCCAGTCCGGGCTTGTGACGTTCGCATCCGCCGTCGGCGCCATGGGCATGAAAACGCTGGCCGCACGCATCATCAAGGCGTTCGGCTTCCGCAACGTCATGATGTACAACGCACTCATCAGCTCGGTCTTCGTCGCCGTGAGCGCGCTGTTCACGCCGACGACACCGCTGCTGCTGATCATGGTGATCCTGGTCGTCGGTGGTTTCTTCCGCTCGCTCCAGTTCACGGCGATCAACACCGTCGCTTACGCCGAAGTCGAACCCGCCCGCATGAGCCGCGCCACCACGCTCGTCAGCGTCAATCAGCAGCTCGCGATTTCGGCAGGCGTCGCGATCGCCGCCGCCTGCGTCGAGACGACCATGTTCTGGCACGGCGCGAGCGAACTCACCGCGCGCGATTTCTGGCCGGCCTTTATCGTGGTGGGGCTGATTGCGGCGGTTTCGGCGTGGTCGTTCTACAAGCTGCCGGCCGATGCGGGACAGGAAATCTCCGGTCACCGCCTTGCGGAGCCGGCACCGGTGAAAGCCACCGAAGCCGCCGCGCAGGACACAACCGAGGAGCACCGCGACCAGCGGCTGGGGTAACTACTTCCGGCCGCGAAACCCCGTCGCCAGCACGTAGCGTTCAGACGAGTCCTGTCGGCTCGCGGCCGGCTTCACGTGCTTCACCATGGCGAAATCGCGCTTGAGCTGCGCCTGAAGCGTGGCATCGGCGCCGCTCTGAAACACCTTCGCAATGAACGCACCGCCCGGCTTCAGCACCTCGCAGG
>JBEIPX010000127.1:0-7803 GCA_040376815.1 Bradyrhizobiaceae bacterium | reverse complement strand
GTTCATCATCACGGGATCGGCGAGTGCGGCGTGTTTACCTATGAGATCGCCGAGACCAAAGTGACGCAGGTGATGGATTTTGCGCGCAAGCATCAACACCCTTTGCAATGCGTGATGGAAAAGAAGTAGCCTATGACCAACGGATCGGAACTTTCGACGAAGCCACCGGTCTACAAGAAACGACGCACAGACTGAAAAATCGGCGGGGGCCGTAAAAGGACGCAAATGCCAACTTTCTCGCAGAGCCTCGAGCAATCCCTGCACCGCGCACTCGCCGTCGCCAACGAGCGGCATCATCAGTACGCGACACTCGAGCATCTTCTCCTGTCCCTGATCGACGACAGCGATGCCGCCGCCGTGATGCGTGCTTGCAGTGTCGATCTCGACAAGCTGCGCGCGAGCCTCGTCAACTATCTCGAGACGGAATTCGAAAACCTCGTCACCGACGGTTCCGATGACGCGAAGCCGACCGCCGGCTTCCAGCGCGTGATCCAGCGCGCCGTCATCCATGTGCAGTCGTCCGGGCGGGAGGAGGTCACCGGCGCCAACGTGCTGATCGCGATCTTCGCGGAGCGCGAGAGCCATGCCGCGTATTTCCTGCAGGAGCAGGACATGACGCGCTACGATGCGGTCAACTACATCAGCCACGGCATCGCCAAGCGGCCGGGCCTTTCGGAATCGCGCCCGGTGCGCGGCGTCGACGAGGAGGCCGAGAGCAAGGGCGGCGAGGACACCAAGAAGAAGGGCGAGGCGCTCGACACTTACTGCGTCAACCTCAACAAGAAGGCGCGCGACGGCAAGATCGACCCGGTGATCGGCCGCAACGCCGAGATCAATCGCGCCATCCAGGTGCTGTGCCGCCGCCAGAAGAACAATCCGCTGTTCGTCGGCGACGCCGGCGTGGGGAAGACCGCAATCGCGGAGGGCCTTGCCAAGCGCATCGTCGATTCGGAAGTGCCGGACGTGCTGGCCGCCTCAACCGTGTTCTCGCTCGACATGGGCACCTTACTCGCCGGAACCCGTTACCGCGGCGATTTCGAAGAGCGCCTCAAGCAGGTGATCAAAGAACTGGAAGCGCATCCGAATGCGATCCTGTTCATCGACGAGATTCACACCGTCATCGGCGCCGGCGCAACGTCAGGCGGCGCGATGGATGCGTCGAACCTGCTGAAGCCCGCGCTCGCCTCGGGCACGATCCGCTGCATGGGCTCGACCACCTACAAGGAGTATCGCCAGCACTTCGAGAAGGATCGCGCACTCGTGCGGCGCTTCCAGAAGATCGACGTCAACGAGCCGAGCGTCGAGGATGCGATCGCGATCCTCAAGGGCCTGAAGCCGTACTTCGAGGACTATCACAAGCTGAAGTATACCAACGAAGCGGTGGAAGCTGCCGTGCAGCTCTCCTCGCGCTACATTCATGACCGCAAACTGCCGGACAAGGCGATCGACGTGATCGACGAATCCGGTGCGGCGCAGATGCTGGTTCCGGAGAACAAGCGCAAGAAGACGATCGGCATCAAGGAGATCGAAACGACGATCGCAACGATGGCGCGCATTCCGCCGAAGAGCGTGTCGAAAGACGATGCCGAGGTGCTGAAAGCTCTCGAAACGACCTTGAAGCGGGTTGTGTTCGGCCAAGATCGCGCGATCGAGGCGCTGTCCGCGTCGATCAAGCTCGCGCGTGCGGGCTTGCGCGAACCGGAGAAGCCGATCGGCAGCTACCTGTTCTCCGGCCCGACCGGTGTTGGCAAGACCGAAGTCGCCAAGCAGCTTGCCGCGTCGCTCGGCGTCGAGCTGATCCGTTTCGACATGTCGGAATACATGGAGCGGCACACGGTCTCGCGCTTGATCGGCGCGCCTCCAGGCTATGTCGGCTTCGATCAAGGCGGTCTGCTCACCGACGGCGTGGATCAGCATCCGCACTGCGTGGTGCTGCTCGACGAAATCGAGAAGGCGCATCCCGATCTCTACAACGTGCTGCTGCAGATCATGGATCACGGCCGCCTGACCGATCACAACGGCAAGCAGGTCAACTTCCGCAACGTTATCCTGATCATGACCACGAACGCGGGCGCGGCAGACTTGGCGCGGCAGGCGTTCGGCTTCACCCGCAACAAGCGGGAAGGCGACGATGCGGAGGCGATCAATCGGCAGTTCGCGCCGGAATTCCGCAACCGGCTCGACGCGATCGTCTCGTTCGCGCACCTCAATGCGGACGTCATCGGCATGGTCGTCGAGAAGTTCGTGCTTCAGCTCGAAGCGCAACTCGCCGACCGCGACGTTACCATCGAACTGTCGGAGCCGGCGAAGGAATGGCTGATCAAGCACGGCTATGACGAGCAGATGGGTGCACGGCCGATGTCGCGCGTGATCCAGGAGCACATCAAGAAGCCACTCGCGGACGAAGTGCTGTTCGGGAAGCTCAAGGGCGGTGGCCACGTTCGCGTGGTGCTGGTCAAAGACGAGAAGAGCGCGACGCCGGATCAGGACAAGATCGGCTTCGAATTCGTCGACGGTCCTGTCGCGCCGAAGCCGGAGAAACTCCCGTCGGCCGCGCGCAAGCGCAAGCCGAAGCCGCCGGGCGGCGCTCCGAGGGGGCCTGCCAAGCCCTTGGTGAAGGCGTAGTTCTTCGAAACGAAAATACGAAAGGCCGGCGTCAAGCCGGCCTTTTTGTTTTCGTGAAGAGCCGCGTTAGCGGGTTTGTTTCAGCGCTGCGGTAATGGCTTCAAGCTCGGTGCCGGCCCACAGGTTGACGCCATAGCTGGCGGCAGCAGCCATCAGACCACCGAATCCGGCGAGCAGGACGTAGCCAGCCGGCGTACCTGCCGTCCTGTCGGCAACGAATCCTTTCAGCACGCCGTCACGGATGCGGCGCTTCTCGGTAAGATCGATGACGTTGTTGGTATCGTTGTGCAGCTCGAAGGCGAGACCTATTTCGTTGCCGCGGCGCCAGACCGTGGTCGCCGGAAACATCTCGCCGCGATGCCAGATCGTCAGGCCGACCTTGTTCGACAGCGCCGTTCCGAACGGGACCTCGACCTTCGCGCCGCGCGCAGAGAAGTTGCGAACGGTGCAGTCGGCCGCTGAGAGCCAATCATTGAATTCGATGACGCCGCCGTAAAAAACCCGTCCGCGCGCGACCTTCCGACGTTCGATCATGATTGTGGTCCCTGGTTGTTATTTTCAACTAACCCGAGCGGGGCGATGCACGGAAGACGGGAAGTTAGAAACGTTTTGTTAACCTAAACGGCGAGGTAGAACTGTAGCGATCGCACGCGCCGTTGCGTTGCGGCGATGTGCGGAACGCGCCAGCGGCATGGCGCAAATGCTTCTGGCGCAGGGAGAAAATACCTCCGCTGCCTTGACGCGGCGCGGCTTCGCTGCGCGTCTAGGCCAACCGTCCAACTTCGGCGAATCCCTGAGAAGTTCCTTGGCGCTCCCGCCTCTCACCTCCGGCATCTGGCAAAGCTCAACGCGAACATTCGCGCTGGGATTGCAAGAATCGCTGAAATCCGTGCTGGCCTATGTGCTGTTCGGCACCTTCATCGGCGTCGGCGCGCTCGCGCACGATACCGGCTTCAGCCTCGCCTGGGCGCTGCTCAGCTCGGCGCTGATCTGGGCGGGGCCGGCCCAGGTGATCCTGATGACGTCGCTGCATTCAGGCGCAACCGTCATTCAGGCCGCGATCGCCGTGACGCTCACCGCCATCCGCCTGATGCCGATGGTGGTGTCGCTGCTGCCGATGATGCGCACGCCGAACACGCGCTTCTATCATCTCATCCTGCCGGCGCATTTCACCGCGGTGACGTACTGGGTCGAGGGCTTTCGCTTGTTCCCGCAGGTGCCGCGCGAGCGTCGCATCCTCTTCGGCAACGGTATGGGATCCGGCTTCGTCGTCATCTGCCTGATCGCGACAGCGCTCGGTTATCAGATGGCCGCGAAGCTGCCGCCGCTGTTCGGCGCCGCCGTTCTCGCGCTGACGCCGCTGACGTTCCTCTATTCGACGGCGCTCAATGCCAAGCAGACGGCAGACAAGGTGGCGCTGGTGCTCGGCATCGCGCTCTATCCGCTGGTCGCGATGTTCAAGACCGGCGTCGATATCCTGATCAGCGGCGTGCTGGCAGGGACGATCGCCTACGGTGTCCACGTCTGGCGGCGGAGGCGGCGATGAGCGGGTTCATCGGCGACTGGTACGCGCTGTGGCTGCTCCTGATCGCGGGCATCCTGCCGAACGGCGTCTGGCGCATGCTGGGGGTTTGGGTTGGCGGCGGCATCGACGAGGGATCGGAGATGCTGGTGTGGGTGAGGGCGGTCGCGACCGCCATTCTCGCCGGCGTCATCACGCAGATTCTGGTCGCGCCGCCGGGCGCGCTCGCGACTGTGCCGATCGCGTTCCGTTTCGGCGCGGCGATCGCCGGCTTCGCCGCATTTCTTGGCTTCCGCAAATCCGTGCTCGCCGGTGTTCTGACCGGCGAGGCGGTGATTATTGCCGGGAAGTATTTCTACGGCTGAAGCGGGTCTGTGGCCGTCAGGCGAGACCTTCGACAGCTACAAGCCGCGCTGAACTGCATGCATCGCGAACACTCTTCAAGCCCTGATAGACCGGGCCGTTGTAGAACTCTTCCCATGCAGCGACGGAGGGAAACTCGATCAAAACGATTCTGCGCGGTTCCCAATCGCCTTCATGGATCTTGTGCGCGCCGCCGCGCGCGAGATAGCGGGCGCCGGCCTGTTCAAGAGCGGGTTTTACGCCGGCCATGAACTCCTGATATTTCTGCATATCGCGAATATCGACATCGAAAATGACGTATGCGGGCATTTGCGCGCTCAGGAGGCCAGCGCCGCGATCATGCGCGTCGTGTGATCCTCGAGCACCTTCGGCTCGGCCTTGACGCTTGCTGCGGGCAGTAGGGACACGCCTTCGGTGCGCGGCATCACATGCATGTGCAGATGAAACACCACCTGTCCGCCGGCGCGCTCGCTGTACTGCGCGATCGTCATGCCGTCGGCGTTGAACGCCTTCTTCGCGGCGGCTGCGATCTTGTGTGCGGTGCGCGCCACATGGGCAAGATCGTCCGCCGTGATGTCGAAAATGTTGCGCGCCGCCGCCTTCGGAATCACCAGCGTATGGCCGGGCGAACGCGGCATGATATCGAGGAAGGCGTAGGTGTGATCGTCCTCGTACACCTTGTAGGCCGGCAGCTCGCCGCGCAGGATTCTCGCGAAGATGTTGTTGGTGTCGTAGGCGGTCATGACGGCTCCGGCAGCAATTTTTGCGGTTGTCGTTCTTTAATTGTCGCTCGCGGCAAGGTGCGAGGTCAAGCAGGTCCGGTTAATCGCAAGCCTTGCGGAACGGGCCTGCGTCGGTCAGTTCACGCGCAGCTTCCTCCACATAGTTGCGTTCGTGCTTGAGATAGTCGCGCACCGCGCGCCGCAGCGATGGATCGGCAAGATAGTGCGCGGAATGGGTGATGCGCGGCAGGTAGCCGCGTGCGATCTTGTGCTCGCCCTGCGCGCCGGCCTCGACCCATGTCAGCTTGCGCGAGATTGCGAAATCGATGGCCTGGTAGTAGCAGACCTCGAAATGCAGGAATGGATGATGCTCGATTGCGCCCCAGTGGCGGCCGAACACCGTATCCGAGCCGATGAAGTTGATCGCACCGGCGATCCAGCGATCAGCGCGCTTCGCCATCACCAGCACGATGTGGTCGCGCATCGTTTCGCCGACCATGGCGTAGAAGGCGCGGGTGAGGTAAGGGCGGCCCCATTTGCGCGATCCGGTCTCCATGTAGAACTCGAAGAATGCGTCCCATACGTCCTCGGTCAGGTCGCTGCCGGTGAGATGGTGAATGGTGATTCCGTTCGCGGTTGCCTCGCGCCGCTCACGCTTGATCGCCTTGCGGTGGCGCGAATTCAGAGTACTGAGAAAATCGTCGAACGTCGCATAACCGTCGTTGCGCCAGTGAAATTGCGTGTCGGTGCGTTGCAGGAAGCCGTGTTCGGCGAGCAGTTTCCATTCGCTCTCCTGTGCGAAGGTGACATGCACCGATGATGCGCTGGTGGCCTGCGTCAGCGCGATCATTCCGCGTGCAAGCGCGTTGCCGATCACATCGCGATCGGCATCGCTGCGGATCAGGAGGCGCGGCCCGGTTGCGGGGGTGAAGGGTACGGAGGCCTGGAGCTTCGGGTAGTATTCGCCGCCGGCACGCATGAACGCATCGGCCCAACTGTGGTCGAAGACATACTCGCCCTGCGAGTGCGATTTCAGGTAGCACGGCACGATGCCCATGATGCCGCCGGCGTTGCGCGCAATCAGATGGCGCGGTCCCCAGCCGGCGCGGGGGCAGGCGGATTTCGACTCTTCCAGTGCGGAAAAGAACGCATGGCTGACGAATGGATTGTAGCCGCTGCTGCCCTGCGCGCAGGCATCCCAGTCGGCGGCCGCAATCTGGGTCACAGAGGAAACGGCTTCGAGCGTCAGTTCGGAAGAGGACATCAGGCGAGATCGATCCGCGCGGCGGCAGCAGGCTGGCTTACTATACAGATCGCGCGTTCGCCTGCCAGTTCAAGAGGCTGCGAGGAATCGGGACACTAGGGAACAAATCCCTCGAAAATCATCTGGTCCGCGTTCCGTTCCGCCCGCGCGCGCTGCTCCGGTGTGCGCACGGTCCAGGTCAAGAGCGCACAGCCGAAGAGGTTGCGGGCGATCCATGGCGCGGGCGCGGGCAGTTCGTTCACCCAGTAGGCCACGAAATGAGGCTGCGTGCGCAACCCGTGGCGCAAATGAAGCATGCCGTCGCGTTTCTCCTGCGGCAGGTGCGTCCAGTAGCTGTCGTCGTAGGTGCGCTGGGCGACGATGCCACGGGTGAGGGTGGGCATCGCCTCGCGAACGGCGATCACCTGATCCGGATCGAACGACATTGCCGCCGCCGGACCCTTGTAGCCTGCGAGTACCTTCGCCATGCGCGCCGCTAGCTTGCGGTCGCCGGAGAAGTTGCTCTTCATCTCGATCACGAGCGGCGTGCGGCCGCCGACGAGATCGCAGAGATCGCCCAGCGTCATCATGCGATCGGACGTCGCCTTGAAGCTGACCGCCTTCAATTCCGCGGCGGTCATGTCGATCAACTCGCCCGTGCCGTCTTCGAGGCGGCCGAGCTGATGGTCGTGATGCACCATCGCTTCGCCGTCACGCGAAAGCTGAAGGTCCACCTCGATGGCGAAGTTGCCCGCGACCGCGGCTGAGATCGCCGACGGCATGTTTTCGATGATACCGCGCGCCGCGGTGTGCAGTCCCCGGTGAGCCACCGGGCGAGCAGTCAGCCAGTCGGGAGCGCGCATAGCTCAGGTGACCTCGAAGATCGCCTCGACCTCGACGGCGGCGTCCGCAGGCAAGGCCGAGACGCCGACGGTGGTGCGGGCGTGGCGGCCCTTGTCGCCGAACGCCGCGACCATCAGGTCGGATGCGCCATTGAGCACCTTCGGGCCGTCGAGAAATCCGGGTGCGGAATTGACGAAGCCGCCAAGCCGCACGACACGCGCAACCTTGTCGAGATCGCCGAGCGCAGCTTTTACTTGAGCCAGCAGATTGATGGCGCAGACGCGTGCACCGGCTGCGCCTTGCTCGACGGTGACGGCCGAACCGCATTGTCCTTTCGCGACCACCTTGCCGTCGCCTGTGATGCAGATTTGCCCGGATACGTAGAGCAGGTTGCCGGTGCGCACGAAGCCCACGTAGTTGGCGACCGGAGCGCGTGGCTCGTCCAGCACGATCCCCATCGCGCCAAGTTTCTGCTCGACCGCTCC
>JBEIPX010000178.1:0-6377 GCA_040376815.1 Bradyrhizobiaceae bacterium | reverse complement strand
TCGATCAGGTCCTTGATGGTGGCAACCGTCTCGGCATCGGACTCGTTGAAGAATTCTTCCGCCTCGTCGTCTTCTTCCACTTCGCCGTCGGCCATCAGCGGCGCGCCGGACATGTAGTGTTCCATGATGGCGCCGAGCACGGCCGGCTTCAGGTGCTGCCAGTCGCTGTCGTCCTTGGTCACGGTGACGAAATCGGAGCCATAGAACACGCCGGTCACGCCCGGGACGGTGAACAGTTTCGCGGCCAGCGGCGAGCGGATCGCGGTGTCGCGGCTGAACTCCATCGTGCCCGACGACAGCACGGTGCGGCCTGGGATGAACTTCAGGGTGGCGGGATTGGGCGTCGCTTCAGTCTGGATGAACATGGATGTCTCCGGCGCATCGCCGGTTCAAGGCCGGCGCGTTCGGGTGAATGTGGCGTATCTCCTAGCAGATATGCACGGAAATGGCACCCGGCAAGCGGGTGGTTTGGGCCCTTTAATCCTCATGGTGAGGAGCGCCAAAGGCGCGTCTCGAACCATGAGGCTGCAAGAATCCGGGCCTTCATCCTTCGAGACGCGATCTTTCGGATCGCTCCTCAGGATGAGGAAACCAGCCTGTTTGATTGCCCTTACGACAGGGCGTCGATGTCGTCGTCGGTGAGATTTCCCGGGACGATCGTGACCGGGATCGGGAACGCGCCGACTGTCTTGGCTAGCGTCGTGATGATCGGTCCGGGACCTTCGCCGCCGCCGCTTGCGGCGAGCACCAGCATCGCGATGTCGACATCCTTGTCGATCACGTCGAGCATCTCCTCGGTCGGGTTGCCCTCGCGGATCACCCGCTCCGGCGTGATCGCGGCGATGCCGTTGGCGCGGCCGGAGGCGCGATCGAGTGCCGCATTCGCGCCTTCATGCGCTTCGGCGCGCATGATGTCGGCGACGCCGAGCCATTGCTGATTGCTGTCTTCGAGTTCGATCACCCGCAGCATCACCACGCCGCCACCCACGCGCACCGCCCAGCGGGCCGCGTAGTACACCGCGCGATCCCACTCCGCGGTGTCGTCGACGATGACAAGGCATTTTGGCTTGTGGCCGGATTCGTAACTGCGCCGTTTGGTGCCCATGCAGGTCCCGATGCTTGCGCGGCCATGCTGCCATGGCGCGGCCATAGCCGACAAGCGGCGAGAATGGGGGAACCCGGTTCGCACCGGGTTTGTCGAAACGAACGATCCCGCGTCAGCGTTTGCGGATAAAGCCGACGATGTCCTTCACCGCGCTCATGGTTTCGGCGGCGATGGCGCGGGCGCGGTTCGAGCCGTCGATCAAGACGGAATCCACGTAACCCGGATCGGCGGTGAGCCGCTTCATCTCGGCGCCGATCGGCCCGAGCTTCTCGACGGCGAGATCGACGAGGTTGTTCTTGAAGCCCGAGAACTGTCCGCCGCCGAATTCGCGGAGGATATCGCCCTTGGATTTGCCGGAGAGCGCCGAATAGATGCCGACGAGATTGTCGGCTTCGGGGCGGTTCTCGAGGCCCTTCTCTTCGCTCGGCAACGGCTCGGGATCGGTCTTGGCCTTCTTTACTTTCTGCGCGATCGCGTCCGCATCGTCGTTGAGGTTGATGCGCGAATAATCCGACGCATCGGACTTCGACATCTTCTTGGTGCCGTCGCGCAATGACATGACGCGCGTCGCGGGGCCGGTGATGACCGGCTCCGGCAGCGGGAAGAACGTCTCGTCGAGGCCGAGCGCCTTAATTGAGTCCGAGAAGTCGTTGTTGAACTTCTGCGCGATGTCGCGCGACAGTTCGAGGTGCTGCTTCTGGTCGTCGCCGACCGGCACGTGGGTCGCGCGGTAGACGAGAATGTCCGACGCCATCAGCACCGGATAATCGTAGAGGCCGACCGACGCGTTCTCGCGATCCTTGCCGGCCTTCTCCTTGAACTGGGTCATGCGGTTCAGCCAGCCGAGGCGCGCGACGCAGTTGAACACCCAGGCGAGCTCGGCGTGCTCGGCGACCTGGCTTTGATTGAAGATGATGTTCTTCTTCGGGTCGATGCCGGCGGCGATGAAGGCAGCGGTCACCTCGCGCGTGCAGCGCGCGAGTTCGGCCGGGCCGCCCCACACATCGATCGGCACCGTGATCGCATGTAGGTCGACGACGCAGTAGATGCAGTTGTAGGTCTCCTGCATCTTCACGAAGTTGACGATAGCGCCGAGGTAATTGCCGAGATGCAGATTACCCGTCGGCTGGACGCCCGAAAAAACCCGTTCAATGGCCGGCATAAGCGTGGTTCCCGTTCTGCGGCGTCGTTTGCCAGTGAGGGCGTAGGACCGTCAAGTGCATTCGGACGGATCTCAGCCGCGCGATCCGTTGTCGCGCAGGTTGTCGATGGCCTTGCCCCAGCTGACGATGCCGAAAAGATCGAGCAGCAGCCCGTAGAACGAGACGCAGGCGGCGATCAGCCCGCCGACGATGGTGACCTGGGCCATGAAGCCGGCTGTTTCCAGCACCGGCATCACGAAGGTGGCGGACAGATACAGCATTGCGCCCATGGCGGCCGCGCACAGGACGATACGGGGGAGGCGGCGGAACGCCAGCGCATCGAGCGAGAAGCCGAAGGTCATGGCGCCGCGCGCGAGCAGGATGATGGCGCAAACCCACGCGCCGATGGCGATGCTGGCGGCGACGCCGTTGGCGCCGGCGATGCGGCCGATCAGGAGGCTGGCGAGCACGGCCGCGGCGATGCCGCTCAACGTCGCGACCAGCGGCGTCTTCGTGTCCTCGCGGGCGAAGAAAGCGGGCGCGAGCGTCTTGGTCAGCACGTGCGCGGGAAGCCCGGCCGCGAGCAGCGCCAGCGCCTGCGCGGTCGCGATCGTATCTGCGGCGGTGAACGCGCCGTGCTCGAACAGGATGCGAATGATGGGCTCGGCAAGGATCATCAGGCCGAGGGTTGCCGGTAGCGCCAGCGCGACCGCCAGCTCGAGGCCACGGGATTCGGCGCTGATCATCGCGGTACGATCATCGTTGCGGATCGCGCGCGACAGCTCGGGTACGAGCACGGTGCCCATGGCGACGCCGACGACGCCGAGCGGCAGTTCGATCAGGCGGTTGGCGAAATAGAGCCACGACACCGCAGCGGGCGATGACGACGCCATGATCGCTCCGGCGACGATGAGGAATTGCGGACCCGAGTTCGCCAGCATGCCGGGCGTGGCCTTGCGGAAGAAGGCGCGAATCTGCGGATCGAACGAGATTCTTACCGGCGTCGCGATACCGCCGCGATAGGGGCGGCGCTGCACGAGGATCAGCATTTGCAGGCAGCCAGCGACGCCGACCGCGCCCGCCATCGCGGTCGCAGACCAGGCCGGATCGTGCTGCCACACCAGCAGCAGGCCGATGGTGCAGATCATCACGATGTTGAACAGCACCGGCGAGAACGCGGTGAGTACGAAGCGATGGCCGGCATTCAAGACGCCCATCATCACCGTCGCCGGGCCGACGAAGGCGAAGTAGGGGAGCATCAGCCGCGCGTTGTCGATCGCGGCCTGCAGCGATGGCTGGCCTTTGAAACCGGGTGCGAGCAGCGCGATCATCTGCGGCATGAACAGCGCGAGCGCGAAGCCGATCGCGATCAGCACCAGCGTGACGCTGCCGAGCACGCGTCCCGCGTAAGCCTTCGCGGCGGTCTCGCCCTCGCTGTCGCGCACATTCAGAAAGCCCGGCACCAGCGCCGCGTTGAGCGCGCCCTCGGTGAGCATGCGCCGCGCCACATTGATGAACTGGAAGGCGACCAGGAATGCGTCAGCTATCCAGCCCGCGCCAAGCAGCGCCGCGATCAGCGCATCGCGGACGAAACCGAGAATGCGCGATGTCAGCGTGCCGGTCGAAACGGTGAGGATATGGCGGATCATTGGGCAGCGAGTGGGCCGTGAACTTGCTGATAGACGAGGGATCGTGTAGGTCGCGGCGATCTTACACGAGGTGGGCTCCGGCCGGGGATGCGAATTCCCGGCAGCCATGCGCCAAACCGCCGTAACGGGATTCATTGTTAATGACCACAGCCAAATATGACGTTCTGGGCATCGGCAACGCCATTCTCGACATTCTGGCCCGCACCGACGACGGCTTCCTCAAGGCGCAGGGCATGGCGAAAGGCTCCATGAGCCTGATCGACGAGGCACGGGCGAAGGCGATCTACGACGCCATGGGCCCGGCGACCGAATGCTCGGGCGGCTCGGCGGCGAACACCATCGTCGGCGTAGCCTCGTTCGGCGGGCGCGCGGCCTATGTCGGCAAGGTCAAGGACGACCAGATCGGCAAGTTCTATGCGCACGACATCCGCGCCGCCAACGTGACGTTCACGACCCCGATCGCGACCGACGGCCCCGCGACCGCCTGCTCCTACATTCTGGTGACGCCGGACGGCGAGCGCACCATGAACACGTACCTCGGTGCGGCGCAGAATCTGTCGCCAGCGGACATCGACGAGACGCAGATCGCGGACGCCGCGGTGACGTATCTCGAAGGCTATCTGTGGGACCCGAAGGACGCCAAGGAAGCCTTCATCAAGGCGTCGAAGATCGCGCATGGCGCCAAGCGTCAGGTGGCGCTGACGCTGTCGGATGCGTTTTGCATCGGCCGCTATCGCAGCGAGTTTCTCGATCTCATCCGCGGCGGCACCGTCGACATCGTGTTTGCGAACGAAGCCGAGCTGCTGTCGCTCTACGAGAGCAACGATTTCGACGCGGCGCTGAAGCAGCTGCGCAGCGATGCGAAGCTTGCCGCGGTGACGCGCAGCGAGAAGGGCTGCATCGTCGTCGACAAGGACTCCGTGACGGAAGTTGCTGCCTCGCCGATCAAGCAACTGGTCGACACCACCGGCGCCGGCGACCTGTTCGCATCGGGCTTTCTGTATGGTCTCGCGATCAATGCCGGCCACAAGCGCGCCGGCGAGCTCGGCTGCCTCGCCGCGGCGGAAATCATACAGCACATCGGCGCGCGGCCGCAGGTCTCGCTGAGCGCGCTGGCGAAGCAGAAGGGCCTGCTGGGCTAGTCCTTTGCCCCGGACGCTGCGCAGCATGCAATGACGCGCTGCTGATCCGGGGCCATACCACCCACCGAGTTCGGAACGGTCCCGGCTCTGCGACGCAGCGTTGTGCGCATGATCTGATCCGAAAACCGCTTCGCACTTTTCGGGATCATGCGGACACGCTGCATCGCGTCCGGGACAAACAACAAGCTAAGCCGCCTTCGCGCCGATCGTTTCGTAGACGCCGCGCTCGAACGCGGCATACGTGTCGAGACACGCACGGTCCGCGAACGGCAGCACCTGCATCATGATGACGCCGGAAATGTCGCGCGCGGGATCGATCCAGTAATAGGTGTTGGCCAACCCCGCCCAGGCGAGACTCCCGGCGCTGCGGCCCTCAGGCGTCGCCTCCGTGTTGATCAGGAAGCTCAGTCCCCACTTCTTCGCCATCTGCGGATACGGATCGTAGTCGTTGCTGAGCAGCGGCGCGAACGTCGGCATCTTCGTTGTCGCGAGATCGCCGATGTGATTCTGCGCCATCAGCGCAACGGTCTCAGGCTTCAGCACCTGGTGGCCGTTGGCGCGGCCCTTGTTCAGGATCATTTGCGTGAAGCGGATGTAATCGCCGGCGGTGCCGTAGAGCCCGCCGCCACCCATGAAACATTCCGGCGCCTGTTGCGTTTCGAAATCGATCGGTGTCAGCGATCCGTCGTCGCCGCGCCGGTGCACGCGCACGAGGCGGCTGCGCTGGTCGCCGCGAATGCGGAAGCCGGTGTCGATCATGCCGAGCGGTTCGAAGATGTGATCGTGCAGGTATGTATCGAGACGCTGGCCGCTCGCGGCTTCGACGGCGAAGCCGGCCCAATCGATGCCGGTTGAATATTCCCAGCGCGTGCCGGGATCGGTGACGAGCGGCGTGCGCAGCGCCGCGTACAGTGCGTTGCCGAGTCCCGGAAGCCCGGCCTTCTCGCGGTAACGGCCGATGTCGCCGTTCCACATGTCGTAGCAGAAGCCGGAGGTGTGGGTGAGCAACTGGCGCAGCGTGATCGGCCGCGTGGCCGGCCGCAGCTTCGGCTCGCCGCTGGCATCGAAGCCCGTCAGCACCTGCGGCTGCGCGAGGTCGGGCAGCAGCTTCTCGATCGGCTCATCGAGTGTGAGCTTGCCCTTCTCGACAAGCTGCATTGCGGCGGCGCCGGTGACTGCCTTGGTCATGGAGGCGATCCAGAACACGCTGTCCGGCGTCATCGCCTCGTCTTTACCAAGATCGCGCCTGCCAGCCGCGCCTTGGTAAATGACCTCGCGGCCGGTCGCGGCCATCGCGACGACGCCTGCAAGGCGCCGCTCACAAGCCTGGCGAAGGACC
>JBEIPX010000197.1:0-6095 GCA_040376815.1 Bradyrhizobiaceae bacterium | reverse complement strand
CGGCCGCCGGTGTAGCAATGCAGCACCGCTTTGAATGGCCCCTTTGCGATTTCCTCATCAAGGATTTTGCCGCAGTCCACGTCCGCTTCGCGCGTGTGGATCACGAGCGGCAGGCCGGTCTCGCGCGCGGCTGCAATATGCTGACGGAAGCCCCTCGCCTGCGCGTCCGGCGAGCCGTGTTCGTAGAAATAGTCGAGCCCGGCTTCGCCGAGCCCGATCACCTTTGGATGCTTGGTCAGCGCCACCAGTTCGCTTGCCGGAATACCATCTTCCTCGTTGGCGTTGTGCGGATGGGTGCCGACAGTACAGTAGACGTTCGAAAACCGCTCGGCGATCGCGATCAGCTTGTCGAGCTTCCGCACGCGCGTCGAGATCGTGACGATGCGGCCGACGCCGGCCGCCTCCGCACGCGCCACGATCGCGTCGAGGTCGTCGGCGAAGTCCGGAAAGTCGAGGTGGCAGTGACTATCGACGAGCATCGGATTGCTGATCTTGTTATGGCTCGGTTGGCTCGACATAGCGCGGGAACACCGGCGCGGGCGGCGGCAGTATCGACCCTGGCGCGATGCGCTTGGCGCCACCAACGAACGCGAACGTGCGCTCGCTCTCCGGCACGCCGAGGATGTCGAGCATCTTGCCGCACGACGCGGGCATGATCGGCTGCGCGAGGATTGCGATCTGCCGCACCACTTCCGCCGTCACGTAAAGCACGCTCGCCTGCCGTTTCGGATCGGTCTTCGCCAGCGCCCACGGCGCTTCGCCCGCGAAGTAGCGATTGGCTTCCGCCACCACGGCCCAGATGGCATTCACCGCCTGATGGATCTGCTGTGTCGCCATCGCGGTGCGCGCGAGTGCGAGCATGCCGTCGGCCTGCGCAAGGATCGCCTTGTCGCTGTCGGAGAACGCGCCTGGTTCCGGCAGCACGCCGCCGTACTGCTTCGCGAGCATCGATAGCGAGCGCTGGCCGAGATTGCCGAAGTCGTTGGCGAGGTCGGCATTGGTGCGCGTGACGATGGCTTCGTGATTGTAGTTGCCGTCATTCCCAAACGGCACCTCGCGCAGGAAGAAAAAGCGCAGCGGATCGACGCCGTACTGATCCGCCAGACTGAACGGATCGACCACGTTGCCGACCGACTTCGACATCTTCTCGCCGCGGTTGAACAGGAAGCCGTGCGCATAGACGCGCTTCGGCACCGGAATGCCGGCCGCCATCAGGAACGCCGGCCAGTACACCGCATGGAAGCGGATGATGTCCTTGCCGATGATATGCACGTCGGCCGGCCAGTAGCGCCAGCGCTTGTCGTTCTCGTCCGGATGACCCACGCCGGTGATGTAGTTGGTCAGTGCGTCGACCCATACATACATCACGTGCTCCGGATCGCCCGGCACCTTCACGCCCCAGTCGAACGTGGTGCGCGAGACCGACAGGTCTTTCAGCCCGCCCTTCACGAACGAGATGACCTCGTTGCGGCGCGAGTCAGGGCCGATGAAGTCCGGCTGTGCCTCGTAGAGCGCGAGCAGCTTGTCCTGATAGGCGGAGAGCTTGAAGAAGTAGCTCTTCTCCTCGACCCACTCGACCGGCGTGCCCTGCGGCCCGCGGCGCACGTTGTCCTCGCCGACGGCCGTCTCGTCCTCGGCGTAATAAGCCTCGTCGCGCACGGAATACCAGCCGGCGTAGCTGTCGAGATAGATGTCGTCGTTGGCTTTCATGCCCTCCCAGATCGCCTGGCTCGAGCGATGGTGCGCATCCTCGGACGTACGGATGAAGCGATCGAACGAGACGTTCAGCCGCTCGTCCATGTCCTTGAAGCGCGCGGCGTTGCGATCCGCGAGCTGGCGCGGCGTCAGACCTTCGCGCTCGGCGGTCTGGATCATCTTCTGACCGTGCTCGTCGGTCCCTGTCAGGAAGAACACGTCCTTGCCGTCGAGCCGCTGGACTCGGGCGAGCGCGTCGGTCGCGATCGCCTCATAGGCATGGCCGATATGCGGCGCGCCGTTCGGGTACGAGATCGCGGTTGTGATGTAGAAGGTCGAGCGCGCGCCGGTTGGCTTTGCAGCCGCGACAGGTTTCGGGACCGGTTTTGCTACAGCTTTAGGTTTGGCGGATGACGCGGGCTTTGCAGATACGGGCTTTGGTGAAGTCGGCTTACTGGCTTTGGCCGCTGGTCCCTTTGCTGCTGCTTTTTTCGGTGCCGCTTTCCTGGTGGCCTTCCTCGCCACCTTGTTCACGGTCTTCTTGGAGGCTTTCTTGCTCTTCTTTGGAGCCGCCTTCGCTTTGACAACCGTCTTCTTGGAAGCCTTCTTCGCAGCCTTCTTCGCAGCCTTGGCGCGCGTCTTTACCGCACGTTTCTTGGCAGGACGCACGGCGGCCTTCTTCCCCTTCTTCTTTTTCGTCGCCTTGGCCATCACGCTGTCCTTCGCCGTCCAAACTAATATGAGATCGAGGCACCGCTGCCCGCCCAATCCCGCTGCATGTTGTAAGGAGCCGGAAGCCGTCCGATCACGTCTGGATTTGGACTCGCCGTCTCACCGCGTCGCTTCCGCGAGCATTCCGAACGCCGAGAAAACCAGTGGCTTTCGCTCGAGATTGTAGGCTTCGGTCTCACGCGCGTCGTTCACGATCTTTTCCCATACCTCGGCGAGCCGTGCAAGGCGCGGCAGGTTTGCAGAAACGTCGTCACGGTGCAGCTTTTCGCTCATCCAACGCTCGATCGAATCGATGACAGCACCAAGCGCCGCACGATCGTTCAGCGGAAGCTGATCGCCGAGGGCATGCAACGCGCGTGGATCGAGCTTCGGCAATGCATCGAGCAATGCCTCCGTCTGCTTTTGCAGGCCGAGCGTCTTGCCGCCCATGAGTTCGAGCGCGTGACCGGCGCTGCCGCCCGATGCTGCTGCGGCTGCGATAAGTTCCGGATCGCTCCCGGGTTTGCCGGTTGCGAGCGAGGCGGCGCGGATCACATCGCCCTCTTCCAGCGGCCGCAAACTGAGCTTGCGGCAGCGTGAGCGAATAGTCGCCAGCACACGTTGAGGTGCGTGGCTGACCAGCAGAAACAGCGACCGCGCCGGCGGCTCCTCGATGATCTTCAGAAGCGCGTTCGCGGCATTGGCGTTGAGCTCGTCCACGGTATCGACGATGCACACGCGCCAGCCATCGACCGCGGCGGTCGAGCCGAAGAACGAGATCGTCTCGCGCGATTCATCGACGGTGATCACGCTTCGTAGCACGCCCTTGTCGTTCGCGGTACGCTCCAGCGTCAGCAGACCGCCATGCGCGCCGGAGACCACCTGTCGCGCGACTGGATTGCCTGGGTCAACCGCAAGCGATGTGGCGTTGGCGACGACGGGCAGCGCGGGCACGGGATTCGCCAGCACGAAGCGCGCCATCCGGTAGGCGAGCGTCGCCTTGCCGATACCGCGGGCACCGCCGATCAGCCACGCATGCGCGATGCGGCCGCTGCGATAGGCGTCGAGCAGCGTGCGCTCGGCCTCGCCGTGTCCGAACAGGTCGTTCGTCGCCCGCGGCGCGGCAATGTCGCTCTCGTCGTCGGTGCGGCTGGCCATCAGGCTGTCTTGGCTTTTGCGGGAGCGGGCGGCGTCAGCAGCCGGTCGCGCAACGCGGTCCAGACGCGTCCGGCAACGATCGCAGGCTCACCCTGCGCATCGATGAGGACGCAGCGCGCCGGCTCCAGTGCGGCGATCTCGCGATAGGCTTGCCGCAGCCGCTGGTGAAACTCGATCGTCTCGCTTTCGAAACGATCCGGGGTATCCTTGCCGCGCCGGACGGCCGCGCGTTGCAGGCCGATTTCGACCGGCAAATCGAGAATGACGGTGAGGTCCGGCTTGAGATCGCCGATCGTCACGCGCTCGAGCCCATCCAGCAGCACACGGTCGACGTTGCCGACATAACCCTGATAGGCGCGCGTCGAATCCGCGAAGCGGTCGCACAGCACCCACACGCCCTGCTCCAGCGCCGGCCTGATCACGAGCTTGACGTGATCGGCGCGCGCCGCCGCGAACAGCAACGTTTCCGTCGCGCCGCCGAGCAGCTTGCCCATGCCTGAGAGCACGAGGTGCCGCATGATCTCCGCACCCGGCGAGCCGCCGGGTTCGCGCGTGACAAGCGTGCGCAGACCGGTCGTGGTCAGCCGCTCGGAGAGCAGCTTGATCTGCGTCGATTTGCCGGCACCCTCACCGCCTTCGAAGGTGATGAAGCGGCCATATCCGGAATTGGAGGATACGGACATGATCAGAGCTTCCCGACGCCGGCGCGGAACAGCCCGCTGAACAGTTCGCTGACGCCATCGACCGCGCGCCGTGTGGTCGAACCGACGCCGACCGCGTCAATCGTTTGCAATGGTGCTTCGACGGCGACAGCGCCGTTACGGAGAACCCGCAGCACGCCGACGGATTTACCGGACTCCACCGGGGCCGGAATGGGCCCGTTGTAGATGATACGCGCCAGCAGCTTGTCCGATCCGTTCCGCTGCACCATCATCGTGATCGGCGTGGTGCTGGTGAGTCCGACCGAACGGTTCTCGCCGCCAAACACGCGCGCATGGCCGACGAGTTGCTTGGCTGCGAACAGCGTCCGCGTTTCGAAATTGCGGAAGCCCCATTCGAGCAGCTTCCTGGCTTCGGTCACACGATCGTCCGGATCGTCGACGCCGTTGACGACGACGATCAGGCGCTGGCCGTTCTGAACGGCGGAGCCGACCATGCCGTAGCCGCTCTCTTTCGTCGCGCCCATCACCATCCCGTCGGCCGATGTCATCGATGCGAGCAGCGCATTCTGGTTTTGCTGCTTGATCTTGCTCCAGGTGAATTCGCGTTCCTTGAAGATCTGATACTGCTCCGGGTAGTTCAGCACGATGTGCCGTGCGAGCTTGGCGATCTCGCGGACCGTCATCTTGTTGTTGGGATCCGGCTGGCCGCTTGAATTGGCGAAAGTCGCCTGCGTCAGGCCGAGCTCACGCGCCCGTTTGGTCATGCGTTCGGTAAACGCCTGCTCGCTGCCGGACATGCCTTCGGCGATGACGATGCAGGCATCGTTGCCATTCGAGATGATGGCCCCGCGCAGCAAATCGTCGATCAGGATACGGGTGTTGATCGCGGCGAACATCTTCGGCCCAATCGACGGTGCACCGCCTTTGCGCCACGCGTTGGTGCTGACCCTGTAGTCGTCGGAAAGCTTGAGCTCACCCTTCTGGATCGCATTGAAGACGACCTCCAGGGTCATCAGCTTTAGCATGCTCGACGGTGCAGTGAGCTGATCGGCATTCTTCTCGAACAGGATGCTGCCGCTCGTCGCCTCGATCAGGATCGCGTTCGGCGCGTCGGTATCGTAGCCGCCCTCTTCCTTCTTCGGCGCACCCTGCACGCTGTTGTTGGCGGCGTGCACAACGCCGGCCGCAGCAACCGCGACGAGCAGCGCCGCCGCGCAGATGATCCGCACGGTCGGTCGGATGCGCAGCCAGCCGAAATTGCGAAGGCGAAACATGGACTTTCCTCGAAATAGCGTTTTAACAGCCGCAACCGGGCCAAACAATGTTGTCGGCCGCATGGCGCACTGAAATTAAAGGCATTTGGCGTCCTTACCCGGGCTTGTCCGCGCGTTTCAGTGAGCCATACTCGGATATTGGTTTCCGGCGGGACGGATTGGTCCCAGCGCCACATTGTTTGCAGATATTGGACACGCACATGAATTTTGGCGCGAGATCGCTGCTTCTGATTCCCTTCCTCGCAATCGCAGGCGGCGCTCAGGCCCAGACCAGCGACCCGATCGAACTGGTTCCGAATTTCACGGGCGGCGTCGGTGATTCGTCGGCTTTCTCTTCTGATGGAAAATTCGTCGTCCGGGGTGCCATTTCCGGCGGAGAGGTGTCGGTTTGGGAACTAAGCAGCGGACAAAAGCTCAGAGGCCTCAAGGGATTCTCGCGTCGGGTCGATGCAGTCGTGTTTTCCCCGGATGGACGCCGGATCGCGGCCGCTTCAGGTGACGAAACCAGATCGGGCGAGTCGGTCAGAATATGGGACGCTCGCACCGGAAAGAGTCTGGTTGCGATCAAGGCTCATAATCTCACGGTCAAGGCGCT
>JBEIPX010000330.1:0-4124 GCA_040376815.1 Bradyrhizobiaceae bacterium | reverse complement strand
GGAACGTGGGGTGTAAGCGGCGCGCTTTGGCAGCTCGACGATTTCGTCAAATCATCCGGCTACAAGCACCTTCAGCATCGTATTGCCGCGCGCGGTTAAAACACAAGAACAACAGGACCAATGCCGATGACCAAACGAGACCTCACCGTTGACGATCCGCTCGACGACTTCGACCATCGCGTGATCACGCTGAACGGCGCGACGAAGACCGTGCATGTCGCAGGCACGGGTCCCGCCGTGATCGTCATGACCGAGATGCCGGGCATCAGCCCGCATGTGGCGCGATTCAGCCGCTGGGTACGCGATGCGGGTTTCACGGTTTACATGCCGTCGCTGTTCGGCCGCGACGGCGCGGTGCCGGATGCGAGGGAGGGCGCGGCCGTGTTCCAGCGTGCCTGCGTCAGTGCCGAGTTTCGTGCGTTCGGCGCCAACCAGTCGAGCCCGGTGACGCAATGGCTGCGCGCGCTGGCTAAGCAGGCGCATGGCGAGTGTGGCGGCCCCGGCGTCGGCGCGATCGGCATGTGCTTCACCGGCAACTTCGCGCTGTCGATGATGCTGGAGCAGTCGGTGCTCGCGCCGGTGCTGTCACAGCCATCGCTGCCGCTCGACAAACCCGACGGGCTCGATATCGCGCCGGAAGAGCTGGCTGCCGTGCGCGAACGGCTCGATCGCGACGATCTGACCGTGATGGGGTATCGCTTCGCGGGCGACCAGATTTGCCGGGCGGAACGGTTCGCCGCGCTCTCGGCTGCGCTCGGTGACCGCTTTATCGCGCGCACGCTGCCTGACAGCGCAGCCAACCCCGACACGCCGTCGTTCTTCCAGAAGCATGTGCCGTATCCGCACAGCGTCGTCACGGTGAACCTGATCGACCAGGCCGGTCAGCCGACGGTTGCGGCGCGCGATGAAATCCTCGCGTTCTTTGCGCGAAGGCTGACTGCGGCGGCAGCGTGATTGCCTGAGGACGAAAACGCTTCGGCCCGCGCGGATCGCTGATCGGGAAACGGGTGGCCCGTGCTGCGAGCCTTGCCTAGTGAAAGGCGAGATTTTGCAGAAGGGGTTGTTCATGGCGACGTTCGTTCTCGTTCACGGCAGCTGGCATGGGGCGTGGTGCTGGCACAAGATTGTCAGCCGGCTGGAAGCAAAGGGCCACACGGTGTTCGTGCCCGATCTGCCGGCGCACGGCCGCCGCTGGGGCGTCTACAAGGACATAGGCCTCGAACACTATGTGGAGGCCGTTTGCGCCGACATCGATCGCGCGAACGAGCCGGTGGTGCTGGTCGCGCACAGCCGCGCCGGCATCGTTGCCTCGCAGACGGCTGAAGCGCGCCCCGGCAAGATCGCAGCGCTCGTCTATCTCGCTGCGTTCCTGCTGCCGAATGGCGAGCGCGTGCTGGAGTATGGCCGCAGCGACACCGACTCGCTGATCGGCAAGAACCTCGACGTCAATCCGGAGATGGGTTTCGACATGCTGCGCGCGGAGGCGTTCCGCGAGGCGCTGTATCACGACTGCGATGAAGAGGATGTCGCGCTTTCGCATTTGCTGCTGACGCCGGAGCCGCTACGCCCGACCATGACGCCGCTGAAGCTGACGCCGGACAAATTCGGCTCCGTGCGCCGGTTCTACATCGAACTGTCGCAGGACCGCGCCGTCACGGCGCCGTTGCAGCGGCGGATGTACGAGGCGATGCCATGCGAACGGGTGATGACGATCGACTCCAGCCACTCAGCCTATTTCTCGAAGGCGGATGAGCTGACCGCGCATATCCTGTCCGTTGCGGGGTGACAGGCGAAACGTCCAGCATCGCGTGTCCCAATGCGGAGACGGGATCCACGTAGCGCAGTTTGGAGCTTGACACATATAGATAGGAATCCTATTTATCCGTCATGGCCGATTTCGAGACCTTGTCCGAGCCGTTGCCCCGCCGCCTGCGCGACGGGCTCGAGCGTTTGGCGACAGTCTTGAAGGCCGACCAATGGTCGGCGGCGAGTGCGGCTGGGCTCAATCCGACGCAAAGCCTCGTGCTCTCATATCTCGCCGGGCGCGGCGCGAGCGGCATGCGGGTGAAAGAGGTCGCCGCGCATCTTGGTGTGACGCAGCCGACCGCGACCGATTCCGTCAATGCGCTGGAGCGCAAAGGGCTCGTCCGCAAAGGTGCCGATGCCGACGACGCCCGCGCGATCGCCGTGCGGGTGACGACGGCCGGCCGCGCCGCGGTGAAGGCGATCGGCCTCACCGCCATGGCGACCGATCGCGCGCTGGCGACGCTCACGCACGGCGAGCAGGCGGACATGCTGCTGCTGGTCATCAAGCTCATTCGATCGTTGCAGATCGCCGGCGCCTTGCCGGATCAGCGCATTTGCGCAACCTGCAAGTATTTCCAGCCGCACGCCCATGCGAGCGCCGACAAACCCCATCACTGCAACTTTGTGAACGCCGCGTTCGGGGCGCGCCATCTGCGTCTTGATTGCGCCGAGCACGAGCCTGCCGAACCGTCTGTCCAGGCGGAAGCCTGGCGAAGGTTCGCGCCGGAGACCTCCACCCCGTCCTAACGTCAACCAAGGGACCGACATCATGACCATCAACTGGCTGCGGGGCATGGGCCTCGCCGCGACGGCGTCGCTTTGTCTTGTGCAACCCGCGTCTGCTCACGAGATCAAGAGCGCAAGCGCCGCCGCCGTGCAGGCGTCGTTCGATATCGTCGAGACGAAAATCACGACCGATCATGGCCACGCCATCTTCCGCACGCGCGTGCGGGGCGATGCCGGCAAGGCCTTGCCGAAGGCGACGGGCAAATTCGCGGGCTCCGACGTCTACGCTTACGTCTGGCCGACCTCGCTCAACAGCGCCGATGTCGGCTTCGAGAAGGATCAGGGCATCGTCGCGCTCGCGGTCACCTTCCATCCGGACTTCGACGACGGCGCCAAGGGCGCGAAGAACCGCGACAAGTGGCATCCGCACTGGGTGGTGCTGATGGAAGATAAGGCCTGCGGCGGCGGGCTGAAGGTGCGGGACATTCCGGACGGCGCGAAGCCGAAGGTGCCGGAGACGTGGCCCGGCGTGCCGCTCCTGATCGACAGCCCCGACTACAAGACGACGCTCTCCGGCGCGATCGTCGAGACGCATGTGCCGTTGGAGAAGATCGGTGCGCTGGCGACCGCGTCGTTCGATGGCGTCACTGCCGGTTTGCGCATCAACGCCAATCTGCATGTACCGCTGCTGTGCGTGGCCAACGTGTTCAAGGTGGCGTCCGGAAATCTGAGCTTGCCGGGCCGCGTGGTTCCGGGGAAATAGAGGCCCGGATCGCCGGTTGCGGACATGAGGGTGTGAACGGAAATGCCGAAGACTGCTGTTGCCATTCGACATGTCGATTTCGAGCATCTTGGCATCATCGGTCCGGTGCTTAAGGATGCGGGCTACGCCGTCCGCATCCTTGATGCCGGTCTCGATGACCTGACATCGCCCGAGATCGCGAGTGCCGATCTTCTGATCGTGCTGGGCGGGCCGATCGGCGCCTATGAAGAGGCGCAGTATCCATTCGTCGCCGACGAGCTGCGCATTCTTGAAGCGCGGCTCGCGAGCGGGCGTCCGACGCTCGGCGTCTGCCTCGGCGCGCAACTGATGGCGCGGGCGTTCGGCGCGCGCGTCTATCCGGGGCCGGCGAAGGAGATCGGCTGGTCGGAACTGTCACTGAGCGACGAGGGGCGTGCGTCGCCGCTGCGCCATCTTGCGGGCGTGCCGGTGCTGCACTGGCATGGCGACACATTCGATCTTCCGATCGGTGCGGAGCGGCTCGCCTCGACCGGTATTTGCGCCAACCAGGCGTTCGCGATCGGCACGAACTTGCTCGGCCTTCAGTTTCACGGCGAATCCGATGCGCGCGAGATCGAACGCTGGCTGATCGGCCATGCGTGCGAGATCGCCGTCACCGGATTGCGCCCCGAGGATTTGCGCCGCGACGCCGCGCGGCATGGCGCAGAGTTGCGGGACGCGGGAACGGCGCTGTTTGGCGAATGGATCGCCGGACTGAAATAGATGTGAGGACGTCTCGATGACCGATAGCGACCGCGCGCCCGAATTGGCGGTGTCGCGCTGGTTCAACACTAAAGAGCCGCTGACGCTG
>JBEIPX010000466.1:0-2753 GCA_040376815.1 Bradyrhizobiaceae bacterium | reverse complement strand
GGCGTGGCCCGCGAACTGGCTGCGGGTATTGGCGCCGTACTTGCCTTCATAGGCGCTGTTCAGTGCCATGCCCGGCTTCTTGGTCAGCGCGCTGTCCGGCTGGCCTTCCGGCGCCATCACCGGACCCGACGCCATGATCACGCCTTCCGCTGCCTTGCCGGCGATGCGGACGAAGTCCATCGTCGCTGCACCGTGCGTCTGATAGATCAGCCCGGTGTAGCCGCGCTCGCGTAACGTGGTCTGCGGCAGGCCCGCGCCCGTGCCCGACGCCGCGATCAGAATCGCATCAGGCTTTGCCGAAACCAACTTCAGCGCCTGACCGGTCACCGACGTATCCGGACGGGCGAAACGCTCCTCCGCGGTCAGTTGCAGGCCGCCGGCGACACCTTGCGCCTTGAAGTCGTTCAGCCACAGATCACCGTAAGAATCCGAGAAGCCGATGAAGCCCACCGTCTTCACGTTGTTCTTCTTCATGTGATCGTAGAGCACCTTGCCCATGATCGGGATCGGCTGCGGCAGCACCGCGGTCCACTTCACGCGCTCCGGCGTCAGCGGCATCGGCGCGAGTGAGAAGTGCGGGATGCCGGCCTCGTTGGCGACGGTCGACACCGCGACGCTCGGCGGCGTCGTCGACGAGCCGATGATCACGTCCGCCTTGGTTTCCGTAACGAAGCGGCGGGCGTTGGTGGTCGCGGCGGTCGCATCGCCGCCGTCGTCCAGCACCGTGGTCTTGATCTTGACGCCGCCGATCTCGGTCGGCACGAACTCGAGCGCGTTGCGCTCCGGCACGCCGAGCGCCGCCGCGGGCCCGGTGATCGCAAGGGTGACGCCGATGCTGATGTCCTGCGCGAAGGCGCCACCCGACAGCACCGAGGCGCCGAGAAACGCTGCTGAAAATACAATCCGGTTCATGTGTTTTCTCCCAAACTGGTCCGGTCGTTTCGTCCCGCTTAGCCGCGGGTTTAAGTCCGTTCCTGAAGGCTTTCTTGCCATTTCACTCCGCCGGAGTCGATGGCGATTGCCTCATCACAAGGTACAGGCTGAGCAACAGCCGGTACCCGTCATCCACCCACACTCCACCGGCCTGAGCGATTAGTTACAGTCTATAACTATCCGTGTGCGCGGCACCGGTGTCAATGACACCCGGCGCCTGCCGGTGCGTAGAAGCGTCACGCCCTCGCCTCTCCGCCGCGCACGCTGCAACGGGTGCAGCGCCGCAAATCGCCCGGTTCGCCTGGCGGAAAATGCAACAAAGCGCAGCGGCCTTTTCCCGCCCGGTGACATGCGATAGACATAGCGCGTGAACCGGCGGGCAAAGACGACGTACCGCATCGCAAGCCTTTTTCAGGCATCGCGGCGTACTGGCCGGAGCAGTTCAGGAGACATCGTTGCGGACACAGGTCGCTATCATCGGATCCGGACCGGCCGGATTGTTGCTTGGGCAACTACTTCACCTCTACGGCATCGATAACGTTATCCTGGAGCGCAAGGACCGCGACTATGTGCTGGGGCGGATCCGCGCCGGCGTCCTTGAGCAGGGGACCGTCGATCTGCTTGAGCAAGTCGGGGTTACCGAGCGCCTGCGCCACGAGGGACTGGTGCATGACGGCATCGAGCTGTGCTTCGGCGGCAGCCGCCACCGCATCGACATGAAGGCCGCGACCGGCGGCAAGACCATGGTGGTCTACGGTCAGACCGAGGTTACCCGCGACCTGATGGATGCCCGCCTCAAGGTCGGCCGCAGCACGATCTACGATGCCGACAGCGTCACGCTGCACGGCTTCGACAGCGACAGGCCGCGCGTCACCTACGAGAAGGACGGGACGACCCACGAGATCGTCTGCGATTTCATCGCCGGCTGCGATGGCTACCACGGCGTCAGCCGCCCGAGTATCCCGGAGGACGCGATCAGGACCTTCGAGCGCGTCTATCCGTTCGGCTGGCTGGGCATCCTGTCGGAGACGCCGCCGGTGTCGCACGAACTGATCTACACCAATCACGAACGCGGCTTTGCGCTGTGCTCGATGCGCTCGATGACGCGCAGCCGCTACTACGTGCAATGCACGAACGACGATCATGTCGATAACTGGAGCGATCAGCGGTTCTGGGACGAGCTGAAACGGCGGCTCGATCCGCAGGCGGCAGCCGATCTCGTCACCGGCCCTTCGATCGAAAAAAGCATCGCGCCACTGCGCAGCTTTGTCGCCGAGCCGATGCGCTTCGGCCGATTGTTCCTTGCCGGCGACGCCGCTCACATCGTGCCGCCGACCGGCGCGAAAGGCCTCAATCTCGCAGCAAGCGACGTCCACTACCTGTCGCAGGCGCTTCGTGAGTTCTATGGCGAAAAATCGAACGCCGGCCTCGACAACTATTCCGCCAAGGCGCTGGCGCGGGTGTGGAAGGCCGAGCGCTTCTCGTGGTGGATGACGTCGATGCTGCATCGATTCCCGGACACGGACGCGTTCAGCGCCCGCATCCAGCTTGCCGAGCTGAATTACCTCGTGAGTTCGCAGGCGGCGACGGCCTCGCTGTCGGAGAACTACGTCGGCCTGCCTTATTAGGCTCAGGCGGCCGGCTTCATTTCGAAATTGCGCGTCGTCGCCAGCACGGTGCCGCACAGCGTTTCCCGCTCGCCGGATACCGCATAGATATCCGCCGCACCGACCGAGTTGACCCGGCCGGCCTGAAGCACGCGGCCTTTCGCGCGCAGCTTCTCGCCCTGCGCCGGTGCGGTCATCTTGACGGTGAAGTCG
>JBEIPX010000485.1:0-2608 GCA_040376815.1 Bradyrhizobiaceae bacterium | reverse complement strand
GGTCGATCTTGCGCATGTCCTCGACAACCAGCGCGTGGCGCAGTTCTTCGCGCAGGTTCACATTCCACAGTCCAACCACCGGATGCGTCTGTCCGCCGGAGGACGCAACGGCGAGCTGCGCATTTTCGGCAATCCGCGCGGCCTGCAATCGCGCGACCAGATCGCGCGGCAGGAACGGGCAGTCGGTCGCCGTGCTTAACACCCATTCGATGCCGGGACGATTTTCCGCCGTCCATTCCAGCGCGGCGAGCACGCCGCCAAGCGGGCCGACAAATCCCTCGACCGTGTCGGCGACGACAGGAAATCCGAACGCAGCGAAGCGCGCGGGATCGCCGTTGGCGTTGAGGATCAATTCATCGCACTGCGGTTTCAGCCGCTCGATCACGCGATCGAGGATCGTGCGGCCGCCGATCGTGCGCATCGGCTTGTCGCCGCCGCCCATGCGCCGCGCGAGCCCACCTGCGAGCAGCACACCCAGCGTTGCTGGATGATCAGTCATCATCACGGCCGCCCTTGCGCTTCGAGCGCGCGGATTCCTCTTCGACGTAAGCAAGGTTCTGGTCGTAGACGATGCGGTTCTCGCCGGCGAGTGCGATGAATCGCTTGCCGCGCGCGCGCCCGACCAGCGTCAAGCCGATCTGCCGGGCGAGATCGACGCCCCACGCGGTGAAGCCTGAGCGAGAAACGAGAATCGGAATGCCCATCCGCACGGTCTTGATCACCATCTCGGAGGTGAGGCGGCCGGTGGTGTAGAGAATCTTGTCGTCCATGGGCACTTTGTTCTGCCAGGCCCAGCCCGCGATCTTGTCGACGGCGTTGTGGCGGCCGACGTCTTCCATGTAGCAGATCGGCGTGCCCTGCTGGCACAGCACGCAGCCATGGATCGCGCCGGCTTCGAGATAGAGCGAGGGGGCGGTGTTGATCGCGTGCGTCATCTCGTAGAGCCACGAGGTGCGCAGCTCCGCCTGCGGCAGCTTGATCTCGTCGATCGCTTCCATTAGGTCGCCGAACGCAGTGCCCTGCGCGCAACCTGACGTCAGCGTCTTCTTCTTCAGCTTGTCCTCGAAGTTGGTGCCGTGCTCGGTGCGCACCACCACGACTTCGAGATCGTCGTGATACTCGACCTCGGTGACGATGTCGTCCGGCTTCAGCATGTTCTGATTCAAGAGATAGCCGAGCGCGAGATACTCCGGGTAATCGTTGATCGTCATCATCGTGACGATCTCCTGCGCATTGAGATAAAGCGTCAACGCACGCTCGACCGGAACGCTGGTCTCGACCTTCTCGCCGCTCTGATCGACGCCGGTCACGCGCTGCGTCAGCCGCGGATCGCTCGGATCGGGCATCACAGGTTTGACCGGTTTGATCGCTTGATCCTTGACCTGATTCATGGCGCTACTCGATGACGATGCGCGGCGGCGGCTTGGTCGCGTCGCCCTTCTCGATTGTATTCCAGAGCTGTTTCGCAACGCTCATATAAATCTGCGCGTGGTGACCGTCCGGTTCGGTCGCGACCACGGGGCGGCCGTCGTCGGAGGTCGAACGGATATTCATGTGCAGCGGAATCTCACCGAGGAACGGCGCGCCGAGTTTCGTCGCTTCGTCGCGTGCGCCGCCGTGGCCGAAGATCGAGGTCACCTTGTTGCAGTTCGGGCAGCAGAAGCCCGACATGTTCTCGATGATGCCGAGAATCGGGATGTTGACCCTCTGGAACATGCCGATCGCGCGCCGCGCATCGATCAGCGCGATATCCTGCGGCGTCGAGACGATGACGGCGCCGGCAAGCGGCACCTGCTGCGCCATGGTAAGCTGCACGTCGCCGGTGCCCGGCGGCATGTCCACCACCATCACGTCGAGATCGCCCCACGCAACCTCGCGCAGCAACTGCGTCACCGCCTGGATCACCATGGCGCCGCGCCAGATCATCGCGGTCTCCTCGGCGACGAGGAAGCCGATCGACATCACCTTGACGCCGTAACGTTCCATCGGCTCGAGCAGGCGCGTGCCAGTCATTCTTGGTTTGCCGCGCAGGCCGAACAGCCGCGGCTGCGACGGGCCGTACACGTCGGCGTCGAGCATGCCGACTTTCAGACCCAGCGCGGCGAGGCCGACGGCGAGGTTGCACGACGTGGTCGATTTGCCGACGCCGCCCTTGCCGGACGCGACCGCAATCACATGCTTCACGCCGGGAATGCCGACCGCGCGCGGGGTCGGGCGGGCTTGCGGGGTAGGCTCTGTCGCCACGCGGGGTCTCCTTGAAAGCTACCCTGTAGTTAGTGGCTTTTGGTCTGGATGGAAACGGGCGTGGCCAATTGATAGGCGCTGTTTCAGCTGTCCCGGACGCGATGCAGCGCTTTTCGCGATGCATCGCAGAGCCGGGACCGTATCAACCTCCGGCGAGCGGGATGGCCCCGGCTCAGCAGCGCGTCATTTGATGCCGCGCAGCGCCCGAGGGAAGCGGAGCGCTTGCGTTAGTGCGGCTCGCCCTTCTTGGCCTCGCGGGCGCGCAAATAGTCTTCCGTCGTCATCACTGGCGGGCGCGGCGGCGCCGAGTGCGGATCGAAGCTTTCGTTGACCACGACCTCGACACGGCAGTCGGCGCACATTT
>JBEIPX010000400.1:0-3391 GCA_040376815.1 Bradyrhizobiaceae bacterium | reverse complement strand
TCCGCTTTGCGCCGGCTTAGCGGAATCAAGGAGCCCGATGCGGCTCCGCAGGCGAAGAAGCGACGTCCGCAGCGTCAGCGGGTCGCGCCGATCGCAAGAGACTCGCTCGGCCCGACGGGCTCGACGTTCTCGCAATGAAAGCGCTGATTGCGTGGTCGAGCGGCAAGGACAGCGCGTTCGCGCTGCATGCGGTTCGCGGCAGCGGGACATACGATGTCGTTGGCGCCCTGACCACAGTCACCAGCGAATTCGATCGCGTCTCGATCCATGGCGTGCGCCGCGAGGTGCTGCTGGCGCAGCTCGCTGCCGCCGGTCTGCCGCCGCACATCGTCGAAATTCCCTATCCCTGTCCGAATGAAGTTTACGAAGCGCAGATGGGCGCAGCGATGGCGCGTGCAGCGGATGACGGCATCACGCACATCATCTTCGGTGACCTGTTCCTCGCGGACGTGCGCGCCTACCGCGAGGAGAAGCTGAAGGACACCGGCATTACGCCGGTGTTTCCGCTCTGGGGCCGGCCGACGCCACAACTGGCGCGGGACATGATTGCCGCCGGCTTCGAGACATACCTCGCCGCAGTCGATCTGAAGAAACTGTCCGCGCCATTCGCGGGCCGCCGCTTCGATGCATCGCTGCTGGCCGACCTGCCCGAGGGCGTCGATCCGTGCGGCGAGAACGGCGAGTTTCACACCTGCGTCGTCAACGCGCCGATCTTCTCGCACCGGCTCGATGTGTCATTCGGCGAACGGGTCGAACGCGATGGGCTGGGTTACTGCGATGTGCTGTTAAATCAGCGAATCACGCCATCGAGCAGCGGCAGTCCGATAACCGCTGCCAGCGCAATCAAGGCGTAGCAGATCGCACGGAAGATCACCTCAGACGCACGTCCGAACAGCATCGCACCAATCGCCACTCCGAGCGCGTAGACCGGCCCCACCACCAGCGAGAACTTGATGGAGTCGAGCGAGATCAGTCCGGCTACGGCGTAGCTCGCGGCGGAGAAGAAATCCGCAAACGCAAAGAACAGCATGATATTGGCGCGGGCGACGATCGACGAGATCGGCCGGCCGAGCCAGTAGGCGACGATGGGCGGCCCGCCGGTCTGCGCGAGTCCGCTGCAAAAGCCGGAGAGTGCGCCGACGCCGACCGAGAGCGGCGGATGCTCGGCGCCGCGATAGCGCCAGCCGGAGATCAAAAGCACCAGCAGCGCCAGCACGAAGCTCGTGATGATCCAGCGGGTCGTTACCGGATCGAGTTGCGTCAACGCGTAGGTGCCGAGCGGAATGCCGATCAGCGAACCGGCCGCCATCACGGCCACGCCTTTGCGGTCCGCATGCTTCCATGCATTCGGGATCAGCGGCGCGGCCGCGACGAAATCGATGATGAGCAGCACGGCCGCGGTCAGCTTCGGCGCGATGATGCTGCTTGCGAGCGGCATGAAAATGAGGGCCGAACCGAAGCCGGAAAAGCCGCGTGCCAGTCCCGCGACGAACGCGATCGCACACACCGCGATCGCCGCATTCGCGCTCACACCAGGCGGAATGAGCGCGTCGATGCTCATCCCCGCAGCGTGCCGCCGGTTTTCTTCGTGACCTCGGCGACGATCCTGGCGGCGACCGCTTCGATCTCCTGATCGGTTAGCGTCTTCTCGCGCGGCTGAAGGGTGACGGCGATCGCGACCGACTTCTTGTCCGGATCGATGCCTTTGCCCTCGTACACGTCGAACACCGACACGCCGGTGATCAGCTTCTTGTCGACGCCCTGTGCCGTGCGGACGATGTCGATCGCTTTCACCTTGCGGTCGACGATGAACGCAAAGTCGCGCGACACCGGCTGGAACGCCGACAGGTCGAGCAGCGGCTTGGCGCGGGTCGCCTTGGCTTTCGCCTCCGGAATGCGATCGAGGATGACCTCGAACACCATCAGAGGCCCGTCGGCTTTCAGCGTTTCCAGCGCGCGCGGATGCAGTTCGCCGAACCAGCCGAGAACGTTCTGCGGCCCGATCTGGATCGCGCCTGAGCGCCCCGGATGCAGCCATGCGGGAAAGCCCGGTCCTCCGCCGCCGGCGATCTGCAACGCCTGCATCGGCGCGCCGGCTGCGGCGAGCACGGCCAGCGCATCGGCCTTGGCGTCGAACGCGTTGGCGCTGGCGCTGCCGGTCCAGTGACGGCCGGCGCCTTGTGACGACGCCAGCCCATGGCGCACGCCGCTGGCCGCGACGAGCTGATCCTGCGGGCGATCGCCCGCGAACACCTGGCCGACCTCGAACAGCGCCGCATCGCCGAAGCCGCGATCGGCGTTGAGCTGTGCGGCAGCAATGAGGCCCGGCAGCAGGCTCGGCCGCATGTCGGAGAGCTCAGACGCGATCGGGTTGGCGAGTTTCAGTTCTGGCTTGCCGCCGCCGAACAGCTCGGCGGCATCCCTAGTGATGAACGACCACGTCACCGCTTCGACCATGCCACGTGCCGCGAGCGCGCGCCGTGCGCGGCGGGTGCGGATCTGGATCGGCGTGAGGACGGGTTTGCGCGCGGCGTCGCCGCGTTCGAACGGCGTCAGCGGTACGCTGTCGACGCCGACGATGCGCACAACTTCCTCGACGATGTCGGCCTTGCCTTCCACATCGCCGCGCCACGACGGCACCGCGACCTTCACGATCGGGCCGTTACCGGCAACAGTGAAGCCGAGATGCGTGAGAATGCGGCGGACTTCGACCAGCGGCACTTCGATGCCGGCCAGCCGCTTCACTTCCGACAGCGGGAAATCGATGATCTTGTCGTCGGCGAAACGCTTGCCGGTGACAACGGCCTCCGACGGCGTGCCGCCGCAGAGGTCGAGCACCATCTGTGTCGCCATTTCGAGGCCCGGCACCATGAAAGCCGGATCGACGCCGCGCTCGAAACGATAACGTGCGTCGGAGTTGATGCCGAGCTTGCGGCCGGTCTGTGCGAGATTGATCGGATTCCACAGCGCCGATTCGATCAACACGTCGGTGGTGCTCTCCGAACAGCCGGAAGTCTCGCCACCCATGATTCCCGCGAGCGATTCGACATTGTGTTCATCGGCGATCACGAGGATCGACGGATCGAGGTTGTAGGTCTTGCCGTCGAGCGCGAGGATCGTCTCGCCGCTCCTGGCGTTGCGCACCGTGAGGTTGCCCTTGACCTTGGCGGCGTCAAACACGTGCAGCGGGCGGCCGCGATCATAGGTCATGAAGTTCGTGATATCGACCAGCGCGTTGATCGGGCGAAGTCCGATCGAGGTCAGGCGCTTCTGCAGCCACTCGGGCGACGGGCCGTTTTTGACGCCGCGCACGAGCCGCAGCGCGAAGCCGGGGCACAGGTTCTCGTCGTCGACCGTCACCTGAACCGGACACGGGAATTCGCCCTTGACC
>JBEIPX010000432.1:0-3043 GCA_040376815.1 Bradyrhizobiaceae bacterium | reverse complement strand
TCGGGCCATCGCAACCTCGGTCCGCATCAGACGATCAGCCGGGAGGAGGCGCTGTCGATGTGGACCACAAGCGCCGCCTCCGTCATGGAGTGGCCGGAGATCGGCTCGCTGGCCGCCGGTTCCTACGGCGATCTGATCGTCACCGACAAGGACCTCACCACGTGTCCGCAAGACGAGATCGGCAAGACGCGCGCCTTGATGACGATGGTGGGCGGCCGCATCGTCTACGACTCGGGCGAGTTGCGGAGTGCAAGCGCGGCATGATGATCGATCACATCATCTGGAGCAACGAGCAGACGCGGCGCGACAAGCTCGCGGTCGTTTGCGGCGATATGCGATTGACGTTCGGCCAGGTTGCGGAACGCTCCCGCAAGGTCGCCAACGCGCTGACCGGATTGAACGTGCGTCGCGGCGAGAGGGTCGCCGCTCTGGTGACGAACACGGCCGAGTACGTCGAACTTGTTTTTGGCATCGCTGCGGCCGACGCCGTCTGGGTGCCGCTCAACTTCCGTCTCGCGCCTGAAGAGCTGAGCTTCATCATCGCCGACTGCGGCGCAGCGGCCGTGGTTTATACGTCCGACATGGAAGAAACCGTTGCGGCAATCCGCGACGGCCTTGCCGGCGTCAGGACGTGGATCAGGATCGGCGGCGGCACGGCGAGCAAGTCCATTATCGGCTACGACGATATGCTCACGCGCGCCTCGGGCAGCATGCCGGCCCGAACGGCGTCGGCATCCGACCTTTTCACCATCATGTACACCAGCGGCACGACGGGACGCCCGAAGGGCGGGATGCTGTCGCATGCGGCGTTCTCGATGGGCACATTCCTGAGTTCGATCGCGCTGCATGCGCGGCCCGACGACATCAAGCTGCAGATCATCCCGCAGTTTCATGCCGGTGGGCAGATCTATCAGCTCTGCCATCTCGCCATGGGGTCGTCGATCGTGGTCTGCCCGCGCTTCGATCCGGAACTGGTGCTCAAGCTTCTGGTGGAAGAGGGCGCGACCGCGATGGGTCTCGTGCCGTCGATGCTCGTCGCCATGCTGGAAGCGCCATCGATCCGCAAGACCGATCTCAGCCGCCTGACGCGGGTAATGTACGGCGGCTCCTCGATTCCCGAAGACCGCCTCGCGCAGGCGCTGGAACTGACCAACGCCTCGTTCCTGCAAACCTATGGCCAGACCGAAGCCGGCGTGCTCGTCACCGTGCTCGATGCGCAGGACCATCGTGCCGGCGCCAGCGGATCGCCGCATCTGCTGCGCTCGTGCGGGCGCGCGATGCTGGGCTACGAGATCGAACTCGTTGGCGACGACGGCAAGGATACCCCGGACGGTGAGCTCGGCGAGCTGTGCGTGCGCGGCCCAAGCCTGATGAATGGTTACTGGAACAAGGAGGCGGAGACCGCGAAGACGATCGTCGGCGGCCGGCTGCATACCGGCGATGTGGCGCGGAAGGATACCGAAGGGCGCTTCTATATCGTCGACCGCAAGAAAGACATGATCGTCTCGGGCGGCGAGAACATCGCCTCGGCCGAAGTCGAAGGCGCGCTGTCCAGTCATCCGGCGGTTCTCGATGTCGCGGTGATCGGCGTGCCTGACGACCGTTGGGGTGAGGCCGTCAAGGCGATCGTCGTGCCAAGGCCGGGGTCGAACCCGATACCAGAAGAACTGGTCGATCACTGCCGGAAGTCGCTTGGCGGGTTCAAGGTTCCGAAGTCCGTGACCTTTCTCGAAAGCCTGCCGCGAAATGCGTCCGGAAAGGTTTTGAAGGCGCAGCTGCGCGATCCCTACTGGCAAGGGAGATCGCGCAAGGTGTGACAGGAACGGGCTGGCGGTTCGCGAATATCGGTGCGAGCCGGTGATTTGCGATCAGAAAGTTTTCCGCACGGCACGTTCCGTTGCTACAAAGTGGCACCGGAATGAAAGGATGCCTGGATGGCCCGGACGACAGAGCGGCCCAAGAGTGCACAGAACAAAACTCCACAGATCAAGAGCAAGCCAGCCCGCAAGGCGGCTTCCTCGAAGAAGACCGCGTCCTCGAAGAAAGCCGCGCCTTCGGCTGGCAGCAATGGTTCAGGTGAGATCAAGATCGGGCTGCGGCTGAAGCACGCCCGGCTCGCCAAGAATCTGAAGCTTCGCGAGCTCGCCGTTGCGCTGGACTGCTCGGAGAGTTTTCTCTCGAAGGTCGAGAACGACAAGGTCCGGCCCTCGCTCGCCATGCTGCATCAGGTCGTCGGCGCGCTGGATACCAACATCGCGGCGCTGTTCGCCGATCCGCTGAGCGATGCGCCGGTTCTGATCATGAAGCCGGAAAACCGGCCGGTGATCCGCACCGATCCGCTGCTGCAAGGACCGGGCATCGCGCTTGAGCGGCTGATCGCGACCGCAAAGGGCGCTCTGATCGAAGCCAACATTCACTGCGTTTCGCCGGGCGGGCACACCGACGGCGAGATTTCGCATGTCGGGGAGGAGATCGGATACATCCTGACCGGCAAACTCGAGCTGCGAGTCGATGGCCAGATCTACAACCTCTCCGAGGGCGACTGCTTCTTCTTCAAGTCCGATCTCAGCCACGGCTATCGCAACCCCGGCAAGGTCATGACGCGCGTGCTGTGGGTCTGCACGCCGCCGACGTTCTAGGCGCCCGGTTTTCTCCAACGCGGCTGGTTCTCGCGCGCTCCCGCGCGCTATCAAGTTTCTATCTCCATAGGAAAGTAACTTGACTAACCGGGATGCGCAGGTAGCCTGCGGCCGACACCACGTGGGAGAGAGACGTGACCGACCGCTATGCCAGCTACACCCGCCTGAAGTTCAGTCGCCCGGCGCCCGGCGTTCTCAAGATCGAGATGAACCGGCCGGAGCGCTACAACGCCACCGACAATGCGATGCATCACGAGCTCGTACGCGTCTGGCGGGATGTCGACGACGATCCGGAAACGTCGGTTTCGATCATCACCGGCGTCGGCAAGGCATTCTCCGCCGGCGGCGACTTCGAGATCATCAAGGAGAACATCAACGACTTCCATAAGCGCGCCGAGCACTGG
>JBEIPX010000438.1:0-2995 GCA_040376815.1 Bradyrhizobiaceae bacterium | reverse complement strand
TCTGGCAATACATCTCCGCAAAGCGCTTGGTCAGCCCCAGCATCGAGACCGGTTCGATCGCCTTGTCGGTCGAGATCATCACCATTGCTTCCGCCTGCGCCGCGGCTGCGGCGTCCGCAACGTTGATGGTGCCGAAGATGTTGGTCTTGACGCCCTCGGTCCAGTCTCGCTCGAGAATGGGCACGTGCTTCAGCGCGGCCGCATGGAACACAAGATCAGGCTTGAATTCCTGCATCAGCGCAAACATGCGGTCGCGATCGCGAATGTCGGCGATACGGCCCTCGATAATTGCTTGCGGATTCTCTCCGCTCAGGCTTTCCGTAACGGCATAGAGAGCGGGCTCGGAGTTCTCGATGATCAGCAGGCGGGCCGCGCCGAATGCGATCACGCGCTCGCAGATTTCCGAACCGATGGAGCCGCCCCCGCCGGTGACGATAACGGACTTGTTCTTGATGAGCGCTTCGAGGTTGTCGTGGTTGATCTTCGCGCTGGGGCGCAGCAGCAGGTCCTCAATCGCAATCGGCGCGAGCCGCGGCATGCCGCGCCCCTCCTCAAGCGCCGGCAGCTGACTGACGATCAGCCCGAGTCTGCGGCTCTCAAGTAAAACTGTTTCGGGTTGCGCATCGGCCTCGAACGCCGACGGCGTCATGATTACCCGCTCGATCGGACGATCGCGACTGGCGAAATCCTGCACCACGTTGCCGAGATCATCGATGCCGCCGATCACCGGCAGGCCCCGGATCATTTGCCCGCGGTCGGCGCGGGACGGAGACAGCAGGCCAATCGGGCGCAGGTGCTTGACTGCGCCGCTCTCGATGCTGCGCAGCAGGACATCCGCATCCGCCGTGCGGCCGATAATGAGCGTGGGAATCGCACCGGCGATCTTGGTTCGCATCAGGGTGCGGGAATAGCGGAAGTAGCGATAGACGAGGCGAGAGCCACTCAGGAAGAAAACCTCCAGCATCCAGTAGATCACAATCGTCGTCTTGCCGAGGAAGAACGTGCCGTAGGCGTTCGGCGAAACAAAGATGTAATCGAGGATCAGCAGCGAGACGGCAAGGATCGTCGCCGCGCGCACGATGTTGAGAAAGTCCGGAAGCGAAACGAAGCGCCACTTCGTGGTCGTGAGGTGACACACATAGCATACGACCACCGTGAGAACGGCGAAGTATGGGAGAATACTGAGCAAAACCGGCAGACGGTCGACAAGTGCGCTTTCCTCGAACCGCAGGTAGAAACTGAGAATAACGGCAGCAACAGACACAACAACGTCGTGCAGCGCGATCAGAATATTGCGCGGCCCTAGTCCGTAGAAAAATCTCATCCGCCGAACTCCGGCGCCGCAATGAACAACATCATGTCTTGCTCTCCCGCGCCCGCTTCACGAGCGACGTCGTGCTGAAACCTTCGAGAATATCGACGAGTAAAACCTCGCCGCCGTTGGCGGTCACCACTTCATGGCCGACGACCTGCTCGCGCGCGTAGTCGCCACCTTTCACCAGAACGTTCGGCCTGATCTGCGTGATCAGCTTGAGCGGCGTGTCTTCATCGAAAATCACGACGAGATCGACCGCTTCGAGTGCCGCCAGCACTTCGGCGCGGGCCTGCTGGGTTTGCAGCGGACGTTCGGGACCTTTCAGACGCTTCACCGATGCGTCGCTATTGAGCCCGAGGATCAAACGATCGCAGGCGGCGCGCGCCTGCGTGATCACCTTGACGTGGCCGGGATGGAGAATGTCGAAGCATCCGTTGGTGAAGCCGATGCGCAGATCGTCCTTGCGCCATTCGCCGAGTTGAGCCGCAAGTTGCTCGGGCGTCAGCGCAATCTTGTCTTCGACCACGAGCGAGGCATGCGGCAGCATCTTGCGGCGCAGCTCCGAAAGCGAAACCGTCGCGGTGCCCTGCTTGCTGACGGCAACGGCGGCCGCCGCATTCGCCGCACGCAGCGCCGTATCCCACGTCGCACCGGCTGCGAGCGCAACGCCGAGCACGGCCACCACCGTATCGCCGGCGCCTGAGACGTCACGCACCTTCACCGGATGCGCCGGAACATGGATCGCCTCATCCTTCAACGGGACGAGCGTCATGCCGTGTTCGCTCTGGGTGACGAGCATCGCTTCGCTGCCGGTCTCGCGCATCGACACGCGCGCGGCTTCGACGATCTCGGCCTGCGTCCGCGCCGGGCTGCGGGTCGCATCGGCGAACTCCTTGCGGTTCGGCGTCAGCAGCGACGCGCCCTGATAGGCCGCGAAGTTCAGGTTCTTCGGATCGACGATCACGCGTTTACCGAGCTTGCGCGCGGCATCGATGGTGGTGCCGATCACCTTTTCGGTGAGCACACCCTTGGCGTAATCCGACAGCAGTACGATATCGGCACGCGGCAGCATCGCCGCGATCGCATCGATCAGCGTCGCCTCGATGTCGGCGGTGACGGGCGCCGCACGTTCCCAATCGGCGCGCAGCATGTGCGTGGAGAAATGCTCCGACACGAAGCGCACCTTGCGCGTGGTCGGGCGCGAGGCGTCGACGACCAGCATCGGCTCGATCAGCTTCTCTTTGCCGAGTTCCGCCTTCAGCGTGCGGGCGCTCTCGTCGTCACCGACGATACCGACGAAAATGCAGTGCGCGCCGAGCGCGGCGATGCTGCGCGCGACGTTGCCGGCACCGCCGACATTGATCTCGCTGCGCTGGACCGCGATCACCGGCGCCGGCGCTTCCGGCGAAATCCGGCCGACGTCGCCGTAGACGAATTCGTCCAGCATGAGGTCGCCGATGCACAGCACCGTCTGCCGGACCATCGCTTGCGACAGCGTGTCGAAATCGAACATACGCAACCTGTTGTCCTGTCAGCGATAGCGATCGGGGCGATCGAGAAAATCTTTGACGTAAGCGCCGACTGCGGCTTCGAGCGCCGTGAAGCCGCCATTATAGCCTGCGCGCCGCAGGCGTTCGACGGTCGCTTGCGTGAAGTACTGATAGCTGCCGCGAATCTGCT
>JBEIPX010000134.1:0-7630 GCA_040376815.1 Bradyrhizobiaceae bacterium | reverse complement strand
CGAAGCAGGGCGCAACGTTCACGGCGTGTTTTCCAACGCCACGAAACAACAACGCGGCCATTTAGAGCATGATCCCGAAAAGTGGCTGCCGGTTTTCGGAAAGATCATGCTCAATAAAAAACCAGTCTGATCCAACGGATCAGACCGGGCCGCGTTTGTCTTCTCAGCGATGATGAAAGATTACTTGCTGTTGGGCGGACGGCGATCGCGGCGCCGGTCACCGGCGGGCTGATAGGCCACGCGCGAGTGATGCGGACAATAAGGAAGACCGGCCACGGACTTGCCGCCGCAGAAGAAGAAATCCGGGCTGCCCGGGTCGCCGACCGGCCAGTGACAGGTGGCTTCGGTGAGTTCGAGCAGCGAGAGCCGCTGGCTCATCGGCACGACATTGTCGTACGCGACAGGATCGGTTTCGACCTCGACCTCGAAAACGTGAGCGAGCGCAGTGTTCCCGCGGGCAACCGGGCGCGAGATCCGCATCATGTGCTGCGCCGGGCGCGTCTTGCGCGGCCGTGGCGCTGCCGATGACGGACTCTTGGCTCGGCCCGAGAGGCCGAGGCGGTGAACCTTGCCGATGACTGCGTTCCGGGTGACGTTTCCGAGTTCCGCGGCGATCTGGCTTGCGGAGAGGCCGGCTTCCCAAAGTTTCTTCAACTGTTCGACACGGTCATCTGTCCAACTCATTGCCGTCATCGCACTGCTTTCCTTAACTTTCGCGCCACCCTGTCCGAGGCGGCTTTACGGCATCCACCGTCAAAACCCGTGTGGGCAGAATCCCTTAGCCCTCACCCGACGCGCTGAAGCGCTCGGGCGTTACGCCGTACACAGAGGCCGTTGTTGGGTCAGAACCGCCGCACGAGATGTCGTATCCGACAGCTCAAACGCTACAATATGGCGTGACTCGCGCGCAAGAGTCGGCCTTTCAGCGTCCACACCTTCTGTCCTTAAACCCCGACAATCGGCTTTTTCTGCGGCTTTACGGCATCAGTGCTTGTTGACAGCCGGGGGCGCGACAATACAATAACCAGCGTCAGTGCCGCCTTTCGAGGCGGCACATTTTATTTGGGACAGGGCTTTGTCCCTGCGGTGATCGTCATGACCCAGACCACGACGCATATGCTTCCGGTGTTCGCGCGGGCGGATCTCGCTTTCGAGCGCGGCGAGGGGCCGTGGCTGATTGCGACGAACGGGGACCGCTATCTCGATTTCACATCGGGCGTCGCCGTGAACGCGCTCGGACATGCGCATCCGCACCTCGTTCAGGCTGTGCAAGATCAGGCGGCGAAGCTCTGGCATGTCTCGAACTTGTTCCGCGTCGCGGAGGGCGAGACCCTCGCTGCGCGATTGTGCGCCGAGAGCAAGTTTGCCGACACCGCATTCTTCTGCAATTCCGGCGCCGAGGCGATGGAAGCCTGCATCAAGATGGCGCGGAAGTATCATGCCGTGAACGGCCGGCCGGAGCGCTTCCGCATCATCACCTTCGAGGGCGCGTTCCATGGTCGGACGCTTGCGACGCTCGCGGCCGGCGGTCAGGAAAAATATCTCGAAGGTTTCGGCCCGCGGGTCGAGGGCTTCGATCAGGTTCAGCTTGGCGACATCGAAGCGGTGAAGAAGGCGATCGGTCCGCATACGGCCGCGATCCTGGTCGAGCCGTTGCAGGGCGAGGGCGGCCTGCGCGTGCAGCCGCCGGCGTTCTTCCGCGCGCTGCGCGAGCTTTGCGACGAACACGGCCTGCTTCTGATCTTCGACGAGGTGCAGACCGGCATGGGTCGCACTGGCGAGTTGTTCGCGCATATGCGGTTCGGCGTGACGCCGGACATCATGGGCCTTGCGAAGGCGCTTGGTGGCGGTTTCCCGATCGGCGCATGCCTGGCAACCGCGAAGGCGGGCCAGGGCATGACGCCGGGTACGCACGGCTCGACTTTCGGCGGCAATCTTCTGGCGGTCGCGGCCGCCAACGCCACGCTCGATGTTATGCTGGCGCCGGGCTTCTTCGGCCATGTGCAGAAGATGGCGCTGCTGTTCAAGCAGAAGCTCGCCTCGGTTTGCGATCGTTATCCCGACGTCATCAACGAGGTGCGTGGCGAGGGGCTCCTGATCGGCGTGCGCGCCGTAGTGCCGGCGGGCGATCTCGTGATCGCACTGCGTGACCAGAAGCTCCTGACCGTCGGCGCGGGTGAGAACGTCGTGCGCATGCTGCCGCCGCTGATCGTCACCGAAGCCGAACTCGACGATGCGATCGGCCGGCTCGAGCGGGCGTGTGCAGCGCTGTCGCCGGGTGCGCAGGCACGCAAGGCGGGTTAAATGAGTAAGCCGCGTCACTTTCTCGATCTCACCGAGGTCTCGCTCGGCGATCTGCGCAGCATTCTGGATGCGAGTGCGGCCATGAAGGCCAGGCGCAAGGCATCGCGCGCCGAGGCGGAAAAAGACAAGCCGCTTGCAGGCAAGACGCTGGCGATGATCTTCGAGAAGCCGTCGACGCGTACGCGCGTATCGTTCGATATCGGGATGCGCCAGCTTGGCGGCGAGGCGATCATGCTGACGGGCGCAGAGATGCAGCTCGGCCGCGGTGAAACCATCGCCGATACCGCGCGGGTGCTCTCGCGTTACGTCGATGCGATCATGATCCGCATTCTCAATCACGACTCGCTGCTGGAACTTGCGGAGCACGCGACCGTTCCGGTGATCAACGGCCTCACCCGCCGCGCGCATCCCTGTCAGGTGATGGCCGACGTCATGACCTACGAGGAGCATCGCGGGCCGATCAAGGGCCGGACCGTGGCGTGGACCGGCGACGACAACAACGTGCTGGCGTCATGGGCGCATGCGGCCGATCGCTTCGGCTTCAACCTGCGGATCGCGACGCCGCCGCAACTCGCGCCGAACAAACCGCTGAAGGACTGGATCAAGGCTGCCGATGCACCGATTGTCATCGGGACCGATCCGGACGAGGCCGTGCGTGGCGCCGATTGCGTCGTCACCGACACGTGGGTGTCGATGGGTGACAAGGAAGGCGAACACCGCCACAACCTGCTGCGTCCCTATCAGGTCAATGAGCGGTTGATGTCGCTGGCGAAGCCCGATGCGCTGTTCATGCACTGCCTGCCGGCGCACCGCGGCGATGAGGTCACCGACGAGGTGATCGACGGGCCGCAGTCGGTCGTGTTCGACGAGGCCGAAAATCGTCTGCATGCCCAGAAGGGCATTCTCGCATGGTGTTTCGGCGCGTTGGCCTGAGGCTGTCGCATTGGGCGCAGGCGATGGAGCCCGGTTGAAAATCTGCTCTGCGCGCGCTACCTGCCGGGATGGAGATATCCATCATGCCTGATCCTGCCAATGTCCGTGCGCCGTCCGCGATACCGGTCGATGACACCATTCTGCCGTTCGAGGTGTCCGCGCTCGACGTGCGCGGCCGGCTGACCAAGCTTGGCCCGGCGCTCGACGATGTTCTGACCAAGCACGACTACCCCGCACAGGTTGGCAAGGTGCTGGGCGAGGCGATCGTGCTGACGACGCTGCTCGGGTCGTCGCTGAAATTCGATGGCCGCTTCATCCTGCAAACCCAGACCGACGGCCCGGTGTCGCTGATTGTCGTCGATTTCATGGCGCCGGACCGGTTGCGTGCCTATGCCCGCTTCGATGCGGCGCGCCTCGGCGGGCAGCAATCCACCGCCGACCTGCTCGGCAAGGGTCATCTGGCGATGACCATCGACCAGGGCCCGAACATGAGCCGCTATCAGGGGCTGGTGGCGCTCGACGGGGCAAGCTTCGAGGACGCCGCGCACGAATACTTCCTGCGATCGGAACAGATTCCGACGCGGGTGCGCATCGCAGTCGGCGAAGAGTTCCGCAGCGCTGGCGGCCCAAAGCATCGCTGGCGCGGCGGCGGTATGCTGCTTCAGTTCCTGCCGAAGGCGCCCGAGCGCGCGCGCCAGGCGGATCTGCACCCGGGCGATGCACCCGAAGGCACCGAAACCCACGTGGTGCCTGATGACGATGCATGGGTCGAAGGCCAGTCGCTGGCCGGGACGATCGAGGATGTCGAACTGATCGATCCCGATCTTTCGGGCGAGCGGCTTCTCTATCGGCTGTTCCACGAGCGCGGCGTGCGCGTGTTCGATCACCTGCCGGTGCGGGCGCAATGCTCGTGTTCGCGCGATGCGGTCTCCTCAATGCTCGCAAGCTTTTCGGCGGACGATCGCGCCAGCATGGTGGAAGACGGCAAGGTCGTCGTCACCTGCGAATTCTGTTCGTCGGTCTACCAGTTCTCGCCGGAAGAGGCGGGGGTGGAATAGTCGGTTTCCGCGAGGCACTTCATGATCAAACTGTATTTCACGCCGCATACCTGCTCGCTTGCGTCTCACATCGCGCTTGAAGATGCGAGCGCCGACTACACGACCGAGCGGATCAGCTTCGGGGCCGAGCAGCAGAAAAGTCCGGAATACGTAGCCATCAATCCGAAGGCGCGCGTGCCAGCGATGGTCACTGAGCGCGGTGTGCTGACCGAGACGCCGGCGATGCTGGCCTTCATCGCTCAGTCGTTTCCGGAAGCGAAGCTCGCGCCGCTCGACGATCCGTTCGCCTTCGCGGAAGTGCAGGCGTTCAACAGCTATCTCTGTTCGACGGTGCACATCGCGCACGCGCACCGCATGCGGGGCTATCGCTGGGCCGACGATCCGGCCTCGTTTGCCGACATGCAGCGCAAGGTGCCGCAGTCGGTTACGGCCGGCTTCGAACTGATCGAAAACGGCATGCTGAAGGGGCCGTGGGTGATGGGCGACACCTACACGATCTGCGATCCGTATCTCTTCACGCTGGCGCAATGGCTTGAAGGTGACGGAGCCGATCTCGCGCGCCTGCCGCGCGTGGTCGACCATCGCCGCCGTATGTCGGAACGGCCGAATGTGCAGAAGGCGATCGCGGTCGAACTCGCGAAAAATTAATTCAGCGTCCGCTTCGTGCCCGGGCTGTCGAGCGAAAAGGTCGGCACCTCGATATCGAACTTTTCGCCGCTCTCGCTGATCATCTGATAGCTGCCGCGCATGATGCCGGATGATGTCGGCAGCGGCACGCCGCTGGTATACTCGAAGAATTCACCCGGCCCGAGCACGGGCTGTTCGCCGACCACACCCTCACCGCGCACATCCTGACTGCGCCCGGCAGCGTCGGTGATGATCCAGTGGCGGGTGCGCAGTTGCACCGTCTCCGGTCCCCGGTTTCGGATGACGATGGTGTAGGACCAGAAGAACTGATCCTTTTCCACGGATGACCGGTCGGGCATGAAATTCGGCTCGACCGTGACTTCGATCTGGCGCGTGATGGCCCGATACATTCAGCTTTCACTCCAACCGGCGTCCCGGCGCGGGATGCCGGAACCTTGGCCGCCGGTTCCGGGCGGCAGATACGCGTCCGGTTCGCACTCGTTTCAATATCACGCAGCTATGCCGAACGGTCTTATTTTAACCCCCAAGGCTTGTTTTGGGGATCAAATACTGCACCCTGACCGTAGCTTGCACAGGTGATTGCAGGCCCGAATGGGTATCGAGGAACGTTCAGGCGCATCTGATGGTCGCGGCTCAAAAAACCGGACAGGCGACGGCTGAAAGTGCGGAATCTCCCGTGCGCGCGAGCGATGCGCGGGCCGCGGAGATGCCGGAAGAGCCGGCGTCGTCAACCGAGCGCTTGCCGCCGCTTACGGCACCGGCCGAGCGCGAATTGCGGCTCGATCTGTTTCGCGGTCTGGCGCTCTGGCTGATCTTCGTCGATCACCTGCCGCCGAACATCCTGACCTGGTTCACCATCCGCAACTACGGCTTCAGCGACGCGACCGAAATCTTCATCTTCATCTCAGGCTACACCGCCGCTTTCGTCTACGGCAAGGCGATGGAGGCGCGTGGCTTCCTCGTCGCCGGCGCGCGCATCATGAAACGGGTCTGGCAGATCTACGTCGCGCACGTCTTCCTGTTCACGATCTATCTTGCCGAGATTTCCTACGTCGCGACGCGCTTCGACAATCCGCTCTACGCGGAAGAAATGGGGATTCTCGACTTCCTCAAGCAGCCGGACGTCACAATCATTCAGGCGCTTCTGTTGAAGTTCAAGCCCGTCAACATGGATGTGCTGCCGCTCTATATCGTGCTGATGCTGTTCCTGGCGCCGGTGCTGTGGCTTTTGAGGCGCAAGCCGGATATCGCACTCGCGCTGTCGGTCGCGCTTTACGCTGTCACCTGGGAGCTTGATCTTTATCTGCCGGCCTATCCGAGCGGCTGGTGGGCGTTCAATCCGCTCTCGTGGCAGCTTCTGTTCGTATTCGGCGCGTGGTGCGCGCTGGGCGGCGCCGTGCGCATGTCGCGTATCCTGTCATCGCGCATCACGCTCGTCCTCTGCATCATCTACCTGCTGTTCGCGTTCTTCGTCACGCTGACCTGGCACATGCCGCAACTGTCGATGTTCCTGCCGAAACGGCTCGAGCAGTGGATGTATCCGATCAGCAAGACCGATCTCGACGTGCTCCGGTTCGCGCATTTTCTCGCGCTGGCGGCGCTGACGATCCGTATCCTGCCGAAGGACTGGCCCGGCCTGAAATCGAAGTGGCTGCGGCCGCTGGTCCTGTGCGGTCAGCACTCGCTGGAAATTTTCTGTCTCGGCGTGTTTCTCGCGTTTGCCGGGCACTTCATCCTCGGCGAGTTCAACGGCGGTGCGCTGATGCATTTTGTCCTGAGCGTGACCGGAATTCTGATCATGTCGGGCGCGGCGTGGTTGCTGTCCTGGTACAAGCGCAACGCCGACAAGAATACTACGCCTGCGGCCAATGGCGCCGATCTTGTGGGAGGCCGGCCATGAAGCTCCGTTTGCTCGCTTTCGCCGTCGCGGCCGTCGCGGCTCTCGCTCCGGTTCGTGCGGAGGAGGCCGCAAGCCCCTCTTCACAATGCGACGTTCCTGCCTATCTATTGACCAGCGAAAGCTCGCTGGCCAAGGTCGCCGCGGCCGTGAAAGATCGAAAGCGGCTCAGCGTTCTGGTTACCGGGACCAGGTCATCCTCCCTTCCGGGAGCCGATGGTGAGGCGGCTGCGTATCCGGCGCGGCTTCAGGCGATCCTGCGCGAGCGGTTGTCCGGCGTCAGCGTCGATTTGTCGACCAGCATTCAGCCGCGGAAAACGGCGGAGGAGATCGCGCCAGGTTTCGAGAAGCTCGTGGCGGAGCGGAAGCCCGATCTCGTAGTCTGGCAAACCGGGACTGTCGATGCGATCCGCACGACCGATCCCGAGGAATTCCGCACCACGCTCGACGAAGGTATCTCAGTCTTGCAGAAGGCGGGAGTCGATGTGGTGCTGGTGAATTTGCAATACAGTCCGCGTACGGACCTGGTCATGGCGGTGACGCCCTATATCGACAGCATGCGTGTGGTTGCGCAAAAGATGGACGTGCCGTTGTTCGATCGCTTCGCGATCATGCGTGACTGGCACGAAACGGGTGACTTCGATCTGTTCGCCACGCCGCAGGGATCGGACCACGGACTGACGATGGCCAAGCGCGTTCACGAGTGTCTGGGGCAACTGATGGCGAAGTTCGTAATCGAGTCAGCTCATATCAATCCGGATGAACTGAAGGTCAAACGTTAATGTCTGCT
>JBEIPX010000390.1:0-3481 GCA_040376815.1 Bradyrhizobiaceae bacterium | reverse complement strand
GCGAACTCGCCGGCCAGCCGGCCACGCGCAGCAGCGCAAGCCGCGACTCCGTGATCCCCGGCGCAACCAATTCGAACCCGATCCTGAGCCCGTCCGAGCTCGGCTATAAGGGCGGCATGTTCAGCAACATGTTCAAAAGCAAGGATGCCGAAGCGGAGAAGTTCAAGGGCGAGCCGACACGCGAGAGCCTGACCCAGCCGCCGACCGGCTATCAAACGCCATCGCCGAACTACGCTTACGGCACCGGCGGCGGCCCCGGCTCGTTCACGCCGAATTTTCAACCGCCACCGAATCCGATGGACGGGCGCCCGCGATAAACCGCGGACAAGACGTTTGCGCGCAGAATTGATTGCAACGTGATTTGCAGGGAACTGCGGATCGGACCAGTATTGGCGCGAGTCTAGTATTCTGCGAGTCTTGTATTCTGAGAGTCTTGTATTCTGAGAGTCTTGTATTCTGAAAGCCTTGCCACGCAACGGCGTTGCGCATGCCCGGTTGGCCGCACGAGGCCGCCATAGTCCTGAGCGAACCGGTACCCCATCATGATCTCACCGCGACGTTACGCTGCCCTCGCAATCCCTGCGATCGCGGCAATGTATCTGGCATGGACGGCGGCGATCGCCTCAGCGCAAACGCCCACGGCTCAGCGTCCCACGACCTTTACGCTCGGCAATGGCATGCAGGTGGTGGTGATCACCGACCGCCGCACGCCGGTGGTGACGCACATGCTCTGGTACAAGGTCGGCTCTGCGGACGAAGTCCCCGGCAAGTCGGGCCTCGCGCATTTTCTCGAGCATCTGATGTTCAAGGGCACCGCAAAACATCCATCCGGCGCTTTCTCCAAACAGGTGACGCTGTTCGGCGGCAGCGAGAATGCGTTCACCTCCAGCGACTACACCGGCTACTTCCAGCGCGTCACCAAGGACAAGCTGCCGGCGATGATGGAGATGGAAGCCGACCGCATGACCGGCCTCGTGCTGAAGGACGAAGTGGTGCTGCCCGAGCGCGACGTGGTGCTCGAAGAATACAACCAGCGCGTCGCCAACAGCCCCGATGCGCAGCTCGGCCAGCAGATGATGGCAGCGCTCTATCTCAACCATCCCTACGGCCGGCCGGTGATCGGCTGGAAGCAGGAGATCGAGAAACTCAACCGCGAAGACGCGCTCGCCTTCTACAAGCTGCACTATGCGCCGAACAACGCCATTCTGATCGTCGCCGGCGATGTTTCGGGCGACGAGGTCCGTCCGCTTGCCGAGCGGACCTATGGGCAGATTCCTCCTCAGCCCGCGATCCCCGCACGGCGCATGCGGCCGCAGGAGCCGCCGCCACCGGGCGCGGCGCGGACAGTCACTTTCGCCGACCCGCGGGTCGAGCAGCCGAGCGTCCGCCGCTATTATCTCGCGCCGTCGTCGGTCACCGGCGCGGAGGGCGAGAGCGCCGCGTTGCAGGTGCTTGCGCAGGTGATGGGCTCGGGCACGAGTTCCTATCTCCATCGCGCCCTTGTGCTCGACAAGCAGATCGCGCTCTCCGCCAGCGCCTGGTACTCGGGCCTCGCGCTGGACGGGACGCAGTTCGGCTTGTCAGCGACGCCGAAGGCCGGCGTCGACTTCGCCCAGATCGAGCAGGTGTTCGACGGCGTCATCGCCGACATCGCCCAGAACGGGGTCCGCGCCGAAGACCTCGAACGGGTCAAGAACCAGCTCATCGCCGCCACCGTCTATGCGCAGGACAATCAGGCGACGCTCGCGCGCTGGTACGGTTCGGCCATGGTGATCGGGCTTACGCCCGACGACGTGCTGAGCTGGCCGGCCCGCGTGCGTGCGGTGACCTCGGATCAGGTGCGTGATGCTGCTCGCGCCTGGCTTGACAAGCGGCGGTCGGTGACCGGCTATCTCATCAAGGACACGGCGCCGAAGCGCGAGGAGAAGCGGTCGTGATCATAAACTCATCTCGTCATTGCGAGGAGCGCGGTTGCGCGACGAAGCAATCCATTCAGCGGCTGTTGCTGGATTGCTTCGCTTCGCTAGCAATGACGGCACTCATCCTCAGTGTTTCACTTGCAGGCGTCTCGCCCGCATCCGCCGCAGCGAAAATCCAGCGCTACGTGTCGCCGGGCGGGATCGAAGCCTGGTTCGTGCAGGACGCCACCGTCCCGATCATCGCGATGGAGTATGCGTTTGACGGCGGCGCGGCGCAGGACCCCGCGGACAAGCCGGGCGTCGGCTATCTCGTGACCGCCATGCTGAACGAAGGCGCGGGCGAAATCGACTCGAAGACATTCCAGGACCGGCTCGACCGCCGCGCAATTACGTTGAGCTGGAGCTCGGCGCGCGATCATTTCCGCGGCTCCCTCCAGACACTGAAGGAAAACCGCGACGAGGCGTTCGGCCTGCTCAAGCTGTCGCTGACCGCGCCGCGCTTCGAGGCGGAGCCGCTCGAGCGCGAGCGCGCGCAGATGATCTCCGGCCTGCGCCGCGAGACCTCCAATCCGAATTCGCTGGCCGGCCGCCGCTTCTTCGAAACGCTGTTCGGCACCAGCCACCCCTACGGCCGTCCAAGCAACGGCACGCTGGAAAGCGTGCCTACGATCACTGCGGCCGATCTCAAGCAATATGTCGGCCGCGTGTTCGCCCGCGACACGCTGAAGGTCTCCGTTGTCGGCGACATCGATGCGGACTCCCTCGGCAAGCTGCTCGACAGCACCTTCGGCTCGCTGCCCGCGAAGGCCGATCTGGTACCCGTGCCGGCCATCGAGGCCGCGAAGCCGCCGCAGCGATCGCTGGTGACCCTCGACGTGCCGCAGACGGTGGTGATGTTCGGCGGGCCCGGCATCAAGCGCGACGATCCGGACTTCATGGCGGCGTTCGTCGCCAACCACATCCTCGGCGGCGGCTCGTTCTCCTCGCGCCTCTATCGCGAGGTGCGCGAAAAGCGCGGCCTCGCCTACTCGGTCTACGAGCAGCTTTTGTGGATGAAACAATCGGCGATCTTCACCGGCGCGACGGCAACCCGCGCCGACCGCGCCAACGAGACGGTCGAGACCATCACCAACGAAGCCCGCCGCATGGCCGAGGAAGGCCCGACCCAGCAGGAACTGGACGATGCGAAATCCTATCTCAAGGGCTCGCAGATGCTGGCGCTCGACACCAACGCCAAGATCGCCTCGGCATTGTTGCTGTTCCAGATCGACAAGCTCGGCATCGATTACATCGAGAAGCGCAACGCGCTGGTCGATGCGGTGACGCTTGCCGACGTCAAGCGTGTCTCGAAGCGGCTGTGGGGCAACGGCCTTCTGACGGTCATCGTCGGCCGCTCGGCCTGATATTCCATCAGCGCCTGTAGACCCCGCCGCAACCCTTTGCGGCGGGAACGCGCGTGGGCTAATACCGTTAGTGAATTGCCCACCTCGCAACCCTCGCGGGAGCCATCGTTTGGTCTTCAAAATCCTCTTCGATCGGCACGCCGCCACCATCGTCAAATC
>JBEIPX010000288.1:0-4615 GCA_040376815.1 Bradyrhizobiaceae bacterium | reverse complement strand
CCTGTTCAGCCCGAAAGGCGGCCTGCTGTGGGATATCGATCCGACCTGGCAGGCATTCGCCAATATCTCGCGCAGCGCCGAGGTGCCGAGTTTTGGCGAGGGCAGCAATGCGCTCGCTATTCCCTTCACCAGCATCCGGCCACAGCGCGCAACGACATATGAAGTCGGTATGCGCGGACGGCGCCCCGACCTCACGTGGGAGCTGATCGCGTATCGCGCGGAGATCAAGGACGAGTTGCAGTGCCTCACCAACAGCCTGATTGCGGGCTCCTGCAACGTCATCAATGCCGATCGCACCATCCATCAGGGCATCGAGGCCGGCGCCGGGATCGCGCTTCTCCGCAATCTGCTGGCCGATGGTCCTGCGCCGGACAAGCTCTGGTTCAACGCCGCCTACACGTTCAACGATTTCCGGTTCGATAACGACCGGACATTCGGCAACAACCAGCTGCCCGGCGCACCACGCCACTTCCTGCGCGCCGAACTGCTCTACAAGCATCCGACAGGTGTTTACTTCGGACCCAACATCGAATGGGTGCCGGAGGCCTACTTTGTCGACAATGCAAACTCGCTCAAGACGCAGTCCTACGCCCTGTTCGGATTGAAAGCGGGCTTCGACAACGGCGGGCCGTACTCGTTCTACATTGAGGCACGCAATTTGGCGGACAAGACCTACATCGCCAGCTCAAGCGTCGCGCGCAATGCGAACCTGGCGTCGACGCTGTTCGAGCCGGGCAATGGCCGCGCTGTGTACGTGGGCGCCAAAGTACGCTGGTGATGGAACCCTGCGATGCCTTTATCGGGACCAGAACCTATCTCTCTGGTTTCGCTGGAGGTTCTGGACAGGCGAAATCTTGTTTCGAGAGATTTTATGGAGGCGCTGCGCGCAAATTTCGCTCAGCGCCTCAATTTTAGACGATCATTGCTGAAATGAGTGACAAGACAGAAAAGATGAGCTACCAAAGCGGCTTCAGGCTGGCCGAGAGGTCTTTGTCTGGTGGTCCAAGTCTCGGGAGGAACCCTTGACGCGCATAAGCAGCGTCGCCTCGATCAAGCACAAACAAATCTTATAGCTTCGAGGAAATGGGTCGACACAATCGTTTGAGCAGGGCTTGGCCCTGCTCTTTTTTTTGGAGGACGCGTTCCTTGGACGGCGCGTTAGAGCGGAATTCCCATCAGCTTCGAGAGACGCTCGATGTTGAGATAGCCCTGCTGATACGCGTAGACGCCCGCAGCAAACAGCACGCCCGATACGAGCGTCGTCCAGATCAATTTCGACAGCATGCGCGCGGCGATCGGCGCGCCGGGATCGGTGCCGGGCTCGCCCTCACCCGCTTCGTGCTGGCTGCGCACACCAAACGGCAGTACCGCGAACAGCACAATCCACCAGAGCACAAAGTAGATCGCGAGGCCCGAGCCGATCGACATGATTAGGCCTGCTCGATTTCGACGAGCGCGCCGGAAAAGTCCTTCGGATGCAGGAACAGCACCGGCTTGTTGTGCGCGCCGATTTTCGGATTGCCGTCACCAAGTACCCGCGCGCCTTCACGCACCAGCGTATCGCGTGCCGCGAGAATGTCCGGCACTTCGTAACAGACGTGATGAATGCCGCCGTCCGGATTGCGCTCGACGAACTTCGCGATCGGCGAATTGTCGCCGAGCGGCTCGATGAACTCGATCTTGGTATTCGGAAGCGTCGCGAACACCGTGATCACGCCATGCTCAGGCAACGGCACCGCATCGGAAATCTCCGCGCCGAAAGCCACGCCATAGATCTTGGCGGCTTTCTTCGCGTCCTTCACGGCAATCGCCACATGATTGAGCCGGCCCAGCATCCTCTCACTCCAATTCTTACACGGTCAGAACCGTAACATAGCAAAGCGGTTTCTTGCCCCACTGTTCGTTGATGAGCGAGCGCACCGCGCGACGCACGGATTCGCCAACCGCATCCGGATCGCGCCGACGCGCCCGCGGCAGGTTTTCGACCGTCGTGACGATGATGTCGAACACCTCGTCGGCGATCACCTCGCCCGCGGCGTTCTTCTCGGGGATACCGACAAGCTCGAGATCGGGATCGTCCGCGAGTTCGCCCTTGTCATCGAGCGCAAGCGCGACAAAGGCACAGCCGGCGAACGACAGGCGGCGGCGGTCGACCACCGCCCGCGAGCCTTCGTCTTCCAGCAGGTTGCCGTCCTTGAAGATCCGCCCGGCGGGCAATTCCTCGATGATGGCCGCATCGCCGGGCCCGAGCCGAACCAGATCGCCGTTGCGGCAGGTCAGCACCTTGGGCACGCCCTCGGCGCGCGCGAGCTTGGCGTGCTCGGAAAGATGCAGCGGCTCGCCGTGCACCGGAATGAGCACCTGCGGCTTTACCCAGGAGATCAGTTCGCGCAGCTCTTCGCGGCGCGGATGGCCCGAGACATGTACCAGATGCGTGCGATCGGTGATGACCTCGATCCCCTGATCGACGAGGCCGTTGATAATTCGCCCGACCGCCTTCTCGTTGCCGGGAATGGTGCGCGACGAGAAGATGACCGTATCGCCCTTGTTCAGCGTCACCTGCGGGTGATCGTCATTGGCGATGCGCGCCAGCGCCGCGCGCGGCTCACCCTGGCTGCCGGTGCACAGCGCCAGCACCTTGTCGGGCGGGAAATGGCCGTAGACATCGAGGCCACGGAACGGCTGCACGTCTTCGAGGCAGCCCGTCTCGCGTGCGACCTGCACGACCCGCTCCATGGCGCGGCCGACGATGACGACCTCGCGGCCTGTAGCACGCGCCGCATCGGCGACGGCCTTGAGGCGGGCGACGTTCGAGGCGAAGGTCGTTACCGCCACGCGGCCCTTCGCCGCCATCACGATGTCCTTGATCACCTTGGCGACTTCCGTTTCCGAAGGAGAGCGCCCCTCACGCACGGCATTGGTCGAATCACCAACCAGCGCCAGCACGCCCTCCTCGCCGATCTGGCGCAGGCGTTTCTCATCCGTCGGCAGGCCGATGATCGGAGTGGGGTCGATCTTCCAGTCGCCGGTGTGCAGCACCGTGCCGACACTGGTGCGGATCGCCAACGCGTGCGATTCCGGAATCGAATGCGCAACCGGAATGAATTCGACGTTGAACGGACCGACGTCGATGCGCGCGCCGGAGGCTACGACCGTTATCGGGATTCTCGGCGGATTGCGCTCGGACGCGCACTTGGCCTCGAACAGCGCCGCGCTGAACTTCGTCGCGTAGATCGGACACCGAAGCCGCGGCCACAGATCGATGATGGCGCCGAAATGATCCTCGTGCGCGTGGGTCAGCACCAGACCGACCAGATTCTTGCGCTCGCTCTCAAGAAAACGCACATCCGGCATTACCAGATCGATACCCGGCAAATGCTCCTCATCGCCGAACGAGACGCCGAGATCGACAGCAAGCCAGCTTCGTTGATGGCGGTTGCCGAGGCCGTAGATCGAGAGATTCATCCCGATCTCGCCAACCCCGCCGAGCGGCGCGAACGTGAGTTCGTCTGGCCGTGCCATCAGACCGCCCTCGCCGAGGCGGCCGCGCCGAAATAGACGTCACCCGCCGTCACTGGAACGCGGCCCTGTTGTGTCGCAACGATCATGCAGCCAGTCTCATCGATCACCTCGAAGATGCCTTCGACGGTGCGCTCGCCGAGCTGCACCGAGACGGTACCGCCCAGGTTATACGCCGATGCAAGCCAAAGCTTGCGAATAGCATTAAAGTTTCGACCATCGTCCCACAATGCAAACAGATCGGTCCACGCTTCAGACAACGCCGCGAAGACATCCTCGGCCGACAGCTCCAAGCCTTCAGCGCTCAAGGATGTCGCGGGAAACGGCGTGCCTTCCGGTGCAGCAATGTTATTGACGCCGATACCCACCACGACAGCCAGATTTGCGGGCGTTGCGTGCGCTTCGAGTCCGATTCCGACCATTTTGCGTCCATTAGCAAGCACGTCGTTCGGCCATTTTAGAGCGAATTCGACTGCCGCCCCGCCTCGCGCCATGGTCTCCAGGGACAGGGATCGCAAGGCCTGTTGGACGGCGACCCCTGCGACAAAGCCCAGCGTCGCCGCGACAGCCGGTTGCACGCCGAGCGTGACCAGAACGGAGGCTGCGAGGTTGCCCCGTGGCGCAACCCAAGCCCGGCCGCGGCGTCCGTAGCCCGCGGTCTGCTCGACTGCGACGAACCAGGCCGGGCCGGGTCCGCCGGCCTGCGCATGCTCTTTCGCGTCGGTGTTGGTCGAGGTGGTCGTGTCTACCACAACCAGCTGAGTGCCGGCTGCATGCGCCTTCGGGCCGAGCCTATAGCCCGCCATCAGAACAGCGATTTCGCGGCTGTCGTCGCCGCAGCGACCAGCGGCGCCGGATAGATGAAGAACAGCATGTTGAAGAGGCCTGCGACCGCCAGCACGGTGCGCAGCTCACCGCGCATTGGATCGACTGCGCCCTTCGGTTCGTCGAAGTACATGACCTTGATGATAGTGAGATAGTAGAATGCGCCGATCACGCTTGCGACCACGCCGATGACGGCGAGCGCGAACAGGTTCGCCTTGATGGCCGCGAGGAAGACGTAGAACTTGGCAAAGAAGCCCGCGAGCGGCGGAAT
>JBEIPX010000561.1:0-1897 GCA_040376815.1 Bradyrhizobiaceae bacterium | reverse complement strand
GCGAATTGCGGCACGCAGGCGCTCGAGATCGCCGAGAAGGCGGAATGCGACATCATCCTGCTCGACGTGATGATGCCCGACATGGACGGATTCGAGGTCTGCCGCCGGCTGAAGGCCAATCCCAAGACCCATTTCATTCCGGTCGTGATGGTGACGGCGCTCGACCATCCCTCCGACCGCGTGCGCGGCCTTGAGGCCGGCGCCGACGACTTCCTGACCAAGCCGGTGTCGGACGTGGTGCTGATCGCCCGCGTGCGATCGCTGACGCGCTTGAAGATGATGACCGACGAGCTGCGCATGCGCGCGATCACCTCGCTCGAGATCGGCGTGCAGGCGCCGGAGCGCGAAGCGGTGGCCGACCAGGGCAAGGGCGGCAAGATCCTGCTGGTCGACGACCGGCCGTCGTCCTATGAGCGGCTGGCGCCGGTGCTTGCGACCGAGCACAACGTGGATGTGGAAACCAATCCGGCGGACGCGGTGTTTCATGCGGCCGAAGGCAACTACGATCTCCTGATCGTCTCGCTCGGGCTTGAGAATTTCGACGGTCTGCGGCTTTGCAGCCAGGCACGCTCGCTGGAGCGCACGCGCAACATGCCGATCCTCGCTATTTCCGATGCCGACAACAACGCGCGGCTGCTGCGCGGCCTCGAAATCGGCGTCAACGACTACCTGCTTCGCCCGGTCGACAAGAATGAACTGCTGGCGCGCGCGCGCACGCAGATCCGCAAGCGCCGTTACACGGATCACCTGCGCGACAACGTTCAGAACTCGATCGAAATGGCGATCACTGATGCGCTGACCGGGCTGCATAACCGCCGCTACATGGAAACCCATGTCAATTCGCTCGCCGAACAGGCAGCCTCGCGCAACAAGCCGCTGGCGCTGATGATTCTCGATATCGATTTCTTCAAGTCGATCAATGACGGCTATGGCCACGACGCCGGCGACGACGTGCTGCGCGAGTTCGCGGTGCGTATCCGCAAGTCGATCCGAGGCATCGATCTCGCCTGCCGTTATGGCGGCGAGGAGTTCGTCATCGTCATGCCGGAAACCGACCTGCACGTGGCCGGCATGGTGGCCGATCGTCTGCGCCGCTCGGTGGCGGGAGAGCCGTTCACGATCGAGAAGGGTACGCGGCGCATCGATGTCACGGTATCGATCGGCATTTCCGCGCTCGAAGGCAAAGCCGAGCCGGTGGCTGATGTGATGAAGCGCGCCGACCAGGCGCTCTACCGGGCCAAGCACGAAGGCCGCAACCGTGTCGTTGCGACGCCGTCGCCATTTGCCGTGCCGTCAAATGGCGCGCCGATGATGCGCACCGCGCGCTGAAGCGCGCTTCTGGAATCAGTACCGGTACGAATTGTACGTGTTGGGCGGCAGCTGCGTGCTGGCGCTCGGGCGTGACCAGCGCGACGGCGACGAGACGCGGCGCGATCCGGTATCGGTGGTTTGCGTCACCGGATCGGCCGAACAGTTGGCTGCTTTCGCCATGCGTCCGCGAATGAACCCGTTCGCCTCGTGTGAGGTCAGGTCGCGCGTCAGAGTCAGCTTATCGAGCGTGCAGGCGAGCTGATGCGGGCTCGGCTTGTTGCCGGTGCCGTCGCAGTACCAGCCCATCAGATAGACGGAAGACACGTCGAAGCGCGAGCGGTAGGCGAGGCACTGCTTCCAGCGCCCGTCGATGTCGGCGCGCATCTCGACCGCGCGGATCGAGCCGAAGCGGGTTTCGAGGTCGTGATAGGTCGACGTCATGATGTGCCGCACGTTGCGCAGCAGGTTGGCGTCGTGGAAATTGGCGCTGAGCCGGTCCACCGGGACCGTGCCGTTCGGCGGCATGAAGAGCGCGGCCGTGAGGTCGGTCTCGCGGTTGTGGATCGCGCCATAGTGCATGATCTCG
>JBEIPX010000051.1:0-10986 GCA_040376815.1 Bradyrhizobiaceae bacterium | reverse complement strand
GGTCGCGATGCGTGTCAGCAACGCCTGGAATTCGACCTCCGGGAACGGGACCGTCAGGTCTTCGGTCACCTTGCCGCCGAGCTTCTCGAAGTTCTCCTTAAACGCGCCGATCATCTCGGCGCCGGCGGTGTAACGCCAGGTGATGGTGACGACGTTCTTCTTGCCTTCGTCGATCAGCACCTTGCCGGCGGGGAATGTCGTCTGCCAGTTCGAGAACGAGGTGCGGAAGATGTTCGGCGCGCACTGCGGGCCGGTCGCGTCGTTGGCGCCGGCATTCGGGATCACCAGCAGCGAGTTGGTGTCGCGTGCGACCTTGACCATCGCCATGGCGACGCCCGAGTGCACGGTGCCGACCACCACGTCGACCTTATCGCGGCTGACAAGGCGGTTCATGTTGTCGGTCGCCGCTTCCGGCTTCGACTCGTCGTCGAGCTGCACGAACTGGAGTTCGCGGCCGCCGAGCTTGAGGCCCTTCTGTTCGTAGTAGAGGCGGAAGCCGTTATCGATGAACTGACCGAGCTTCGCGAACGTGCCGGTGTACGGCAGCATCAGGCCGACCTTGAGCGGCGCGCCCTGCGCGATCGCCGGCGAAAAGATCTGCGGCGTCACGGCGAGCGTCGCGGTGCCGGCGGCTCCCGACAACAGCGCGCGGCGCGTCAGCCGAAAACGGTGATTGGACATGAACTCCTCCCTCTGAACGCTTTTAGATTCTTGTTCTCGAATGGACTGTGCAGGCCGCTACTGAGTTTATTTGAGCATGATCTTTTCGGAAAACCGCACCACACTTTTCCGGATCATGCTCTAGGCACGGGTGACCGGCTTTTCCTCAGCCCGCCATCCGCCGTCAGCTCCGGCCGCATGAACCATATTTCAGGTCCCAAAGCCTTGGCAAGAAATATAATTCAGGTTGGCCGACAACCCGTTTCCGTTGCGCAATGCACCACGCTTCAACCGCCGCAGGCAATCCAGCGCTTTGACGCATCGTCATTCAGCGCGGCGACGTCGGCAGCGCGACGCGACAGCACCGCGCGCTGATTGATGTAGCCCTTGTCGGTGATCTCGCCGCCGTCGACGGACGGGATATCCGCGAGCAGCAGCGCGCGGGTCGCGAACGTCGACGTGCCGCCGCCGTTCGCCTTCAGCTTCGCAAGGCCCGCAGCAATCGCGCTGCGCACTTTGTCGCTCGCGAGCACGTCATCGATCGACGCGGCGTCGGGCAATCCACTTGCCGCCCGGCAAGCCGGGATGCTCGGAAACACCAGGAAACGCACTTCGTCGCCGTTGTGACCGGCAATGACGATGTCCTGCACGAGCGGCGCGAGCGCGGCGATGCCGGCAACACGAACGGTGCCGACACTCACCCACGTGCCGGAGTTCAGCTTGAAGTCCTCGCTGACACGGCCATCGAAGAACAGACCGAGTTCGGGCCTCGCCGGATCGGCAAGCCGCACCGCATCGCCAATCAGATAGAAGCCCTCCTCGTCGAACGCGGTCTTCGTCAGCTCGGGCGCTTTCCAGTAGCCCGGCGTGACGTTCGGTCCGCGCACGCGCACCTCCATCTTGTCGCCGGAGGGCACAAGTTTCAGATCGGTGCCGGGGACCGGCACGCCGATGTTGCCGGAACGCGGCGCCTGGAAATGGCAATCGGACGCGAGCGGCGCGGTTTCGGTCGAACCCCACGCCGAGACCATCGGCATCGCATGACCTATGGTCCTGATCGACAGCGCCTCCATCGCCTCCCAGAGATTCTGCGGCAGCGCAGCGCCCGCGTAGAATGCGAACTTCACCTCCGAGAAGAACTTGTGGCACAGATCGTCGTCGTTACGCAGCGCGCCGATCAGCATGTCGAAGCCGCGCGGCACGTTGAAATACACCGTCGGCCGCACCTCGCGCAGATTCGCGAGCGAGACGTCGAAAATTCCCGGCGCGGGCTTGCCACCGTCGAGGTAGAGCGTGCCGCCGTTGCGCAGCACCATGTTGAAGTTGTGGTTGGCGCCGAACGTGTGACTCCACGGCAGCCAGTCGAGAAAGACGAGATCGCCGCTCTCGAGAAATGGCCAGGTCTGCGCCCTCGCCGCCTGACTGGACGTCATCATCCGCTGGGTATTGATCACGGCTTTCGGCGTCCCGGTCGACCCGGATGTGAAGAGAAACTTTGCAATCGTGTCGGGATTGACGTCGGCGAACGCCCGATCGACAGCAGGACCAGGCGTAACCGCGCCGACATCACGGAAAGCGAGAACACCCTCGCCCGCCTCGCTGCTGACGATCGCTGCCGTATGCAATGGCTTGATCGCTGCAAGCGCGGACGCGAATGGTGCAGTCTGCGCCACATAGATCGCGCCGGGATCGAGCAGCGTGATCATTGCTTTCAGCTTGTCGAAATCCTTCGACATCAGCGAATAGGCCGGCGAGATCGCGGCCACGGGCACGCCGGCGTGCTGCGCCGCCAGCGCGAACAGCGCGTGCTCGATGCCGTTGTCGGACAGAACAACGAGCGGACGATCGGTGCTCATCCGCCGATCGAGAATCCACTGCGCCACAGCGCGAACCTGCTTCAGCGCCTCGGCATAGGTAACGCTGGCCCATTTCTGGCCGGTTTGCGGCTTGCCGGGCGTCGGGCGCTCGGCGAGAAAAACGCGCTGCGGCTGTGCCTTCGCCCAATGCTCAAGCCAATCACCTACACAGCGCGCATTGAATTGCAGCGGCACGGGCGAGCGCAGAATGATGCTGCCGCCGGCGCGGCGTTCGGCATCGACGCGCGGCGTCGCGAACAACTCAGCGATGTCGGTGCGAGGCGCGGTTGCGGCTTGGGCCATGATGCTGTCTCCCGGCAGCGAGTCTTCTTGTCGCAGCCGCTTGGCGCGGCTTCTACGGATTTGCGCGCTCGAACTGGCGCAACAGACGATTGCCGCGCTCGACCGCGGAGTCCATCGCTTCCTGCGGCGGCTTCTTGCCGCTGAACGCCTGCTCCAGTTCATCCTCAATCACGCCGCGGATCAAGGTGAACGAGCCGAGCCGCAACCCTTTCGAATGCTCGGTCGGCGGTTTTGCCGTCATCTGCTCGATGCCGATCGCCGCGCCCGGCGTCCTGTCGTAGAAACCCTGATTGCGAGTGAGGTCGTAGGCTGCGCGCGTGATCGGCAGATAGCCGGTCCGCTGATGCCATGCCGCCTGTACCTCCGGCTGCGACAGGTAGGCGAAGAACTTCGCTACGCCCCTGTATTCTTCACGCGGCCGGTCTCGCAGCACCCACAAGGTCGCACCGCCGATGATCGTGTTTTGCGGCGCGCCGTCCGCATCCGGCCAGTGCGGCAGGCGACCGTAGCCAACTTCGAATTTCGACTTGGCGTTGATATCGGCGCGCGTCGCCGACGAGCCAAGAAAGATTCCGCACTCGCCGTTCTGGAAACGCGGTTCAGCCTTGGTCGCGCGGCCGCCGTAGTCGTAGACCTTCGTCTTCTGCCATTCGGCCAGCTGAGTGATGTGACGCACCACGAGCGGCCTGTTGATCGTCAGTTCCGCGCCGAGCCCGGCCATGCCGTTCGACTTGGTCGCGACGGGAATGTTGTGAAGTGCGGAGAAGTTCTCGATGTTGACCCAGGACGGCCAATGCGTCGTGAAGCCGCAAGCCATGCCGTTGGCACGCAGGCGCTGCGCGGCCGCGCCGAGCTCGGGCCAGGTCTTGGGCGGCTTTTCGGGATCGAGCCCGGCGGCGCGGAATTCATCCTTGTTGTAGTAGAGGATCGGCGTCGAGGCGTTGAACGGAAACGACAGCATGTTGCCGTCAGCATCGGTGTAATAGCCGGTGATCGCCGGCAGATAGTTGCTCGGGAAAAACTGCTCCGACTGATCGCGCATCAATTCGTAGACCGGATAGGTCGCGCCCTTGGCGGCCATCATGGTCGCGGTCGCGATTTCGTTGACCTGCACGATCGCTGGCTGGTTGCGCGAACGAAACGCAAAGATCGCCGCTGTCACCGTCTCGGTGTAGCTCCCCTTGTGAACGGGAACGACGCGGAATTCGGACTGGGTGGCGTTGAAATCGGTGGCGAGCTTTTCGAGCTGCTTGCCCAGTTCGCCGGTCATGGCGTGCCACCAAACCACCTCGGTGACGGCAAGCGCCGGCGATCCGGCCGCGAGCATAAATCCGGCCGCAACGAGGAGCAGCAAGGCTTGGCGGCAAAAAAACGCTTGGCGGCACAAAGCAGAGACGAAAGACGTGATTGTGAAAGGCATATGGCCCGGTCGCATTTTCTCGCCGAGCCGGTACCACTCGGGCGCGAAATGCTTTAGCATTGGAGGACAATTCCTCAGGGATTTCAGCATCACCATAAGGGGATGAGGTTGCGTCTGTCCAGCCGAGCCGCTGCCCTGCGCGTCGCCGCAGCCCTGATGCTTTGCGTCGCCGCCTGCACGACCGCAGCCCTCTCGCAGGCGCGCGAGTTCCGCGTCGCCGATACGCAGACCGAAGATTATCCGACCGTCGAGACGCTGCGTTTCATGGGACGCCTGGTCGCAGAGCGAACAGGCGGACGGCACCAGCTGCGTGTGTTCCACTCCAATCAGCTCGGCGAGGAAAAGGAAACGCTGGAGCAGACGCGTGCGGGCGCGGTCGATCTCAACCGCACCAACGCCGCGCTCGCTGGAAACTACGCGCCGGCGATCAACGTGCTGGCCATGCCCTTTCTGTTTCGCTCGATCGAGCATCTGCGCGCCGTGCTCGACGGCCCGATCGGCGATGAGATTTTGAAGAGCTTCGAGCCCACGGGACTTGTCGGGCTCGCATTCTACGAGGCCGGGGCGCGCTCGCTCTACAACAGCGTGCGGCCTGTCCGCACGCTGGCCGACATGAAAGGCCTGCGCATTCGCGTCCAGCAATCCGATCTGATGGTCCAGATGGTCAGGGCGCTCGGCGCCGAGCCGGTTGCATTGCCTTACGGGCAGGTGTTAACCGCACTCTCGACGAAATTGCTGGATGGCGCGGAGAACAACTGGCCGTCCTACGTGACGACCGATCATTTCAAGCAGGCGACCTACTACACACTGACCGAGCACACGATGACTCCCGAAGTGCTGGTGATGTCGCGCAAGGCGTGGGAAAGCCTGACGCCGGCCGATCAAACGATTTTTCGCGCCGCAGCACAGGAATCGAAACTGTTCATGCGCAAGAAGTGGCAGGAGCTCGAAGACCGTTCGCGCCAGCGAGCGCAGACCGCCGGTGTGTTCGTCATCGATGGCATCGACCGCAAGGCGTTCGAAACGGCGATGACGGGAATTTATGCCAAGGCGCAGAGCGATCCCGCGATGGCCAGTCTGATCGAGCGGATCCGCAAGGTGCCCTGACGTGACCGACAGCAGCGCACCCCAGCTTTCGCCACCAGCCGCTGATGCCGAACAGAACGGCAGCCTGCGCCAGCGCATCGTGCGCCTCGTGCGCGCGGTGCCAATTCGCTGGCGCATTCTCTCGATCGCGGCGATGAACTCGGCGGTGGTGATCGCGCTTGCGGCGATCATCTTTTCCGGCGCGCGGGTGCTCGATTCCGCATGGGACGACGTGCGGCAGGTACGCGATTCCGATCGCATCCTGGCGCTGCTCGAAAGCGAAACCAGCCGCCTGCACAATCTCATCCACCGCTACATCAATCAGCCGAGCCCCGAGCTGTTCGCGGAAATCCTGTTGCTGCGCGAGGCGGTGCTCGGCACGCTGACCAATCGCGCCGCCACCGATCCCATGCTGTCGGGATCGGTTGCCGAACTCGAGAAAGTCACCGAGCGTTTCCTCGAGGGCTTCGGCGAACTGCGTTCGGTACAGACGACCATCGCCCGCACCTACGAAGAACAGGTGCTGTCGCCGGCGCGCGAGATGGCCGGCCTCTACTCGATCATCGAAGGCGCCACTGGCCGCCGCGAGGCGCTGATCTGGCCCGCACTCGGAAAGTCGCGCGAGGCCTTCACCGCCATGCTGGTCGCCGCCAACGCCTATTACCTGTCGCTGGCGACGGCGTCAGCCGATGAAGCCAAGCGCACCACCGACACGATCGAACGCACCATCCCGGTGATGAACGATCTCGCCGAGAACGATTTGCAGCGCGATGCGCTGACGCGATTGCAGCAGCGGGTCACTTCTCTGCGCGGGGGCCTCGCTCGTCTCGCGGAGCAGTTCGCGACCCGCAACGACCTCTTGCGCAATTCGATCGACGCAAGCCAGGCGGCGACCATCGCCACCATCGACCAGCTCTCGAGCCAGATGCGTCAGCGCGAGCAGACGGCTCAAACCGTGTTCGACCGGACGCTCAAGAACATTTCGAGCCGGATGCTCTGGATCTCCGGCTTCTTCCTGGCGCTGATCATCACCGCCTCGGTCATCATCGCGCTCTCGATCCGCCTGCCGCTGCACCAGCTGATGAGCGCAATGCGCGCGATCACCCAGGGCGACTATCGCCGCCGGCCGCTCGGCACCAGCGCCAAGGACGAAGTCGGAGCCATGGCGCGCGCCGTGGAAATCTTCCGCGAGAATGCCATCGCCAAGCAGAATGCGGAAGCCGATCTACGCGCCGCCAAGGACAATGCCGAGCGCGCGCTCGCCGAACTCAGCGCCGCGCAGCAGAACCTGATCGATGCGGAGCGCCTTGCGGCCCTCGGCGGCCTCGTCGCCGGCGTCGCTCATGAGGTCAACAATCCGATCGGCATTTCGCTCACGGTCGCCTCGAGCTTCGCGCGGCGTAGCGACATGTTCGAAAACGAGCTCAAGAGCAACACGCCGCTGCGCCGTTCGCAGCTCGAAGAATTCGTGCAGACCTGCCGCGACGCCGCGCAGCAGCTGGTCGCGAACCTGCATCGTGCGGCCGACCTCATTCAATCGTTCAAGCAAGTGGCAGTCGACCGGTCGCATGCGGAGCGCCGCGAGTTCGACCTGCGCGAGGCGACCGACCAGATCGTCGCCAGCGTCCGGCCGGTGCTGCGCAAGGCGCCGGTGAACGTCGAAGTCGACGTGCCCGAGGGCCTGATCATCGACAGCTACCCCGGCGCCTACGGGCAAATCCTGACCAACCTGATTTTGAACGCCTCCAACCACGCCTTCCAGGACGGGGAATCCGGAACGGTGCGCATCGTCGCACGGCCGCGCGGCACCGATGAGATCGAAATCTCATTCTCCGATGATGGCGCGGGCATGACGCCCGACATTCAGCGCAAGGCTTTTGACCCCTTCTTTACCACCCGGCGCAATATGGGCGGCACCGGCCTCGGCCTGCACATAGTCTACAGCCTCGTCACCCAGCAGCTGGGCGGGCGATTGGTGTTGGAGTCGAAGCCCGGACAGGGTACGACATTCCGTATCATCATGCCGCGCGCCGCCCGCACGCCGGCGAATGCGATCGAAAGTGAGAGTACCGGAAACACCCCATGGCCGACCAGGAAGATATCCTCCACCTGATCGACGACACCGGGCCCGAGCCGCAAAAGGCATCCGGCCGGAAGTGGAAGGTTGCCGTCATTGATGACGATCACGCGGTGCATGAGGGCACGCGTTTCGCGCTCAGCGACTACAGCCTGAACGGCCAATCGCTGGAAATCCTCTCGGCCTATTCCGCCGCCGAAGGCCGCGAGCTGATGCGCAACCATCCGGACATCGCGGCGGTGCTGCTCGACGTGATCATGGAAACCGACTCGGCCGGACTCGAACTGGTCGAGTTCATCCGCAACGAGATCAAGAACGAGACGGTCCGCATCATCCTGCGCACCGGTCAGCCGGGCCAGGCGCCGGAGCGGCGCGTCATCGTCGACTACGACATTAACGACTACAAGGCGAAGACCGAGCTCACCGCCGACAAGCTGTTCACCTCTCTCACCGCGTCGCTGCGCAGCTATCAGCAGCTTGAGCGCATGGTGCAGACCCGCCGCGGCCTCGAGATCATCATCGACGCTGCCTCGACGCTGTACGACTTCAAATCGATGCAGCGGCTCGCGGAAGGCGTGCTTACGCAGATTGCTTCGCTGCTCAATGTCGATTGCGCGGGCATCCTCGTGCTGCGCGACGGTGGCGAGGTCGGCGAGAAATTCTCGGTGCTGGCGGGAAGCGGCTGCTACAGCAAGTTCATCGGCAGCGCCGGACCGGACGCGCTCGACACCGATCTGCGCTCGATGGTGAAAGCCGCGTTCCAGCGCCGCAAGCACGAGTTCCACAACCAGCGTTCGGTGCTCTACATCCGCACCGGCAGCGGCCGCGAGGTCGTGGTGCTGCTGGAGGCCGCGCGCGAGTTATCGGAGACCGACAAATCGCTGGTCGAGATTTTCGGCAGCCGCCTGTCGATCGCCTTCGACAACGTCATCCTTTACCAGCAGCTTCAGGACGCCAACGCCCAGCTCGAAGATCGCGTCATGGAACGCACCCGCGCGCTGACTTCGGCGAACCGCCGGCTGTCGGCGCAATGGCTGCGGCTCCAGCGCGCCAACGCCTTCAAGAACGAAGTACTCGGTACCGTGGCGCACGACCTGAAGAATCCGCTCGGCGTGATTCTCGGCCGCACCGAAATGCTGAGCGAACTGATCGGCGCGGCCTCACCGAAGGAGAACGTGCTGGGCCAGGTCGCGCACATCCGCGACGCGACCACGCGGCTGACCTCGATGGTCGATCACCTGATCTCCGACGCGATGGCGGATGCCTTCGACATCACCATCCGCCGCGAGCCGGTGGATGTGGCCGCGCTGGTCAGCGACGTCGTCGAAGGCAACCAGCCTTCCGCCATCAACAAGCAGCAGGCGATGAGCGTGTCGGCGCCGGACGCGCTCAGCACCATGTGCGATGCCGACCGCATGCGCGAGGCGATCGACAATCTGATCAGCAATGCGATCAAGTACAGCCCCGTCGGCGGCAAGATTGCGGTTCTGGTGTCGCAGCAGGACGGCAGCGCCGTGATTCGCGTCACCGACGAAGGCGCGGGCCTCTCGCCCGAAGACCTCGGCCGGCTATTCGGCCGCTTCCAGCGGCTGTCCGCCAAACCGACCGGCGGCGAAAGTTCGACCGGCCTCGGCCTGTCGATCGTCAAACGCATCGTCGACATGCACGGCGGCGTGGTCGCCGCCGATAGCCCCGGCCCCGGCGCAGGTTCGACCTTCACCATCACCCTGCCGAGTGCAGCGAGCTGACATGAGCCAGAGTCCGCACATTATCGTTGTCGACGACGAGGCCCCCGCCCGCGAGATGGTCGGCGACTATCTCAAGATGCACGGGTTCAACGTGACCCTGTGCGACGGCGGTCAAAGCCTGCGCTGCGAGACCGAAATCGCCATGCCGGACCTCGTGGTGCTCGATCTCAACATGCCCGAGGAAGACGGACTTTCGATCATTCGCGACCTCAAGAGCCGCAGCAACGTGCCGGTGATCATGCTCACCGCAACCGCGAGCCCGATCGACCGTGTCGTCGGCCTCGAACTCGGCGCCGACGACTACATCGCCAAGCCCTGCGAACTGCGCGAACTGATGGCACGCATCCGCTCAGTGCTGCGGCGAGCCACGCCGGCGCCGGCTGCGGCGGCTGCCGATGCGAAGGCCGCCGCCGAGAAGGAGCAGCTCGTTCGTTTTGGCACCAAGTGGCTCGACCTCAATGCGCAGGCGCTGCGCGATGACGAAGGCAACGAGCATCCGCTCACCGCATCCGAGTTCGGATTGCTGAAGGTGTTCGCCGCCAACCCGAAGCGCGTTCTGTCGCGCGAGCGGCTGCTCGAACTGGCGAACGCGCGCGACGCGGAAGCCTTCGACCGCGCCGTCGATCTGCGCATCATGCGGATTCGCCGCAAGATCGAGCCCGATCCGTCCAAACCCGCGGTGATCCGGACGGTTCGCGGCGGCGGCTACCTTTTTTCGCCCACCGGCGAGAAGGCCTGAGGCTCACGGCTTAGTCCCGATCATTGAAATTGTTGAGATTTTCGCTCTTATGTTTCGTCGCCGACGCCGCGACGAAACAATTCAGCGGGCCACGAAACCATTTTCCGCTTTTTGCAACGACATCCTGAAACCGGCCGCCTCTATCACTTCTCCCGCAATGACGCGCGGACACGTGGACATCCACGCACCGCGCATGTGGGAGAAGTGACATGCAGACCAATTTCGCCATGACCAACGCCGCTCAGCAGGGTGTGCTCGCTGCGCAGGCCGTCTCGGATGAAATGCTGCTGCAAAGCATTGCCGATGGCGAGCGCCCTGCGATGCATGTGTTCTACGCCCGTCACAACGTCCGCGTTTTCCGTTTCATCCTGCGCACCGTGCGCGACCAGTCGATTGCCGAAGACCTCGTCAGCCAGGTGTTCCTCGACGTGTGGCGGACCGCCGGCCAGTTCGAAGGCCGCTCGCAGGTATCGACCTGGCTGCTGTCGATCGCCCGCTTCAAGGCGCTGTCGGCGCTGCGCCAGCGCCGTTTCGAGGACATCGACCAGAACGACGTGCTCGAAATCGCCGACGACTCCGAGAATCAGGAAGCCATGCTCGACCGCAGCAAGACCGGCGAACTGCTCCGCGCCTGTATCTCCAAGCTGTCGCCGGCGCATCGCGAGATCATCGACCTCGTCTACTATCACGAGAAGTCGGTGGAAGAAGCCGGCGCCATCATCGGCATTCCGCAGGCGACCGTGAAGACCCGCATGTTCTACGCCCGCAAGCAGCTCGCCGATTTGCTCAAGGGCTGCGGCGTCGACCGCATGGCGGCGTAACGCTTCGAGTTTCCCCCGGCCTGCCCCCATCAGGCCACTCTGACTGGCCCGGATCGCTCCCCACGATCCGGGCCGCGTCGCGTCTGCGACGGCATGATCGTGTTCACGGGTGACGGAATACCTCACAGACACGTGACACCTGCATCGTAACAGCCGGGCCTCGCATCCGAAGACCAATCGACGCCGTCGCAACGGCGATTCGATCAAGGTTTCGATCCTGCAAGGCTTCGATGTTGAACGCATTCCTCGCTCTGCTGGCCGGTGTCGTGACCATCG
>JBEIPX010000552.1:0-1980 GCA_040376815.1 Bradyrhizobiaceae bacterium | reverse complement strand
TGAAGGTTTTCGAGCCGTTGATGACGTACTTGTTGCCGGACTTTTCCGCGCGCTTCTTGATGTTGGCGACATCCGAGCCGCCGGACGGTTCGGTGATGGCGCGCGCCATGATCTTCCTGCCGGAGAGCACCGCCGGCGCGATGCGGCGCTTCATCTCCTCAGAGCCCAGCGCCAGCACCGGCGGCAGCGCGATGCCATGCGTCATCAGCGATGCGTTGAGGCCGCCGGCGCCGAGCCGCGCGATTTCTTCGGACTGGGTGAGGCGATGAAAGATGTCGAAGCCCTCCGAGACGCCGCCGTACTCTTCCGGATAGCCGAGCCCGAGAATGCCGGCCTCCGCCGCCTTCACGTGCAGCTCGCGCGGCAGCTCGCCCTCGGTCTCCCAGCGATCGATGTTGGGTTCGATCTCACGTTCGACGAACTTTCGCACCGAGCGCGCGAGCGCGTCATGGGTTTCGTCGTAATGCGGCGAGCGAGCGCGCCAGTCGTCGAACATGGTCATGGCTGATCTTCCGGCAGGTCAGATCGGCAACGATGGCGTCGGTCCGGGTGAAATGTCCAGCCGGGAGTCGCTTGTGATGCGTTGAACGCGCCGACCGCCGGTTCAGAGAACGCGCGCGCAAAGGTTCTTGAACATCAGGATCAGCGCGGCCGAGATCAGGAGCGGCAGGAAGATGGTGCTGGTGATGCTCGCCCAAATGATCTGGTCCTTGCCGTCGGAACCGTCGGACCAGATGAACCGTGGCAAGATGCGCGAGACGTCGCCGGACACAACATCGTTAAGCGGACGGAGCAGCATGACGGCACCGATCGCGAGGCCGATGTATTCCCACCAATTGCCCATCGCCCGGCGGATGAGAAAGACAGTGGCTCCGATGAGAATTACCGCGATCAGAATCACCGAGAACCAGCCGAGCATCTGCACCTTCCGCATTCCATTGCTTGAGTTAGTCGCGCAAAGGTGCCCTCGGTTCGATCGTTCAAACGGAATCTCATCGCGACGCGGCCGGGCGCGCTGGCTGATCGTCACTAGACTTAGCAGACCGAGCGGCGCGATCACCGACGGTTCGAGACGCGCGAGCGCGGGGACTAGCCAAATGCACCCCCTGTGTCCGGTTGCGACCCGCGGATAGCATCCATATCATTGCCGAGCGGCTGCGCATGGCGGCCTGACAGCCGAGGTCGCGATGGATGATTCTGTGCGGGACGACATCGTGGCGGTGGTGCCGCCGCTGTTGCAATCGATCGAGGCGCTGAGCTTCATCGCGCGCTACCTGCATCCGCCGGATTTCGGCAACGTCATGGAGATGGCCGGCACGCCGGATGCGCTACTGCGCGAGGCGAAGCCGCGGCTCGACGCCTGGCCGGAGCCGCTCACCGGCGTTGCGACGTTGCTGCGTGCCTCGAGCGATGCCGTTCTCGCGGCTTTCGATGGCCTGCGCGCCGCGCCCGAGCAGGAGAACAGCATGCTCGCGGTGTTTCGGGCGCTGCGCTACGTGTCGCGTGCGCAGGAGGCGCTCTATCCGCTCGCCGCCGCGATGCCGGCGATCAGCCGCTTCTTCATCGCACCCGAGATGCGCGACGATGCGGCGTTGCAGGAGCGCATCGCCAAGGCGGGCAAACGCGACGATACCGGCATCGCGCATGCGAACAACGAGCCGGGCAGCCGCGGCGGCTTTTCGATCTACGTGCCGGAATACTACACGCCGGATCGCGCGTGGCCGGTGGTGTTCGCGCTGCATGGCGGCAGCGGCAACGGCCGCGCGTTCCTGTGGAGCTGGTTGCGCGATGCGCGCAGCCATGGCGCGATCCTCGTCTCGCCGACAGCGGTCGGACAAACATGGGCACTGATGGGCGAGGATGCCGACACGCCGAACCTCGTGCGCATTCTCGAGATGGTTCGCGGGCGCTGGAACGCCGATCCTGGAAAGTTGTTGCTCACCGGCATGAGTGACGGCGGCACATTCTCGTACGTGAGCG
>JBEIPX010000528.1:0-2151 GCA_040376815.1 Bradyrhizobiaceae bacterium | reverse complement strand
CAGCGCGTAGTCCATGAACGATCCCGTCACCGGCTGGCCGTTGTCGTCATAGGTCACGCATTCCATCAGCGCTTGGCCGATGCCCTGCGCGACGCCGCCGTGAATCTGTCCGGCGACGATCATCGGATTGACCACGGTGCCGAAGTCGTTGACGCCGGAGTAGCGCACCACCTGCACGACGCCGGTCTCCGGATCGATCTCGACCTCGGCGACATGGCAGCCGTTTGGGAAAGTGGACTGCACCGGCGCGGTGGTGTGATCGACGTCGAGCGATTTCGGCGCATCGCCGCCGGGCGGCTCGTCGCGCAGCTTCGCCGCGAGGTCCATGATGTTGATGCCGCGGTCGGTGCCGGCGATGGTGAAGCGGCCGCCGGAGAATTCGATATCGGCTTCGGCCGCTTCGAGAACATGCGAGGCGGCTTTCTTGCCTTTCTCGATGACGAGCGCGGACGACTCGACGATCGCCTGGCCGCTGGCCGTGATCGAGCGCGATCCGCCGGTGCCGTTACCGGCTGACACGCGGTCGCTGTCCGCCTGATGCAGGTTGATCTTGTCGAACGGCACGCCGAGTCGATCCGACAGCACCTGCGCGAACGGCGTTGCGTGGCCCTGGCCGTAGTCGAGCGTTCCGGTCACCAAAGTGACCGTGCCATCCTTGTTGAACTCGATCTTGCCGAGTTCGGCGCCGGGAGGGGCGGTGACTTCGAGATAGGAGCCGACGGCGATGCCGCGCAGCTTGCCGTTCTTCCTGCTCTCGCGCTTGCGCTTGGCAAAGCCCGAGAAGTCCGCGAACTTCATCGCCTCAGAGAGCACGGCGGGAAAGTCGCCGCTGTCGTAGTTCATGCCGCTCGCGGCGGCGAACGGAATCTGCGACGGCTTGATCATGTTGCGCTTGCGCAGCGCGATGCGGTCGATGCCCATCTCGACCGCGGCGCGGTCGATCAGCCGTTCGAGGAAGTAGTTGGCTTCCGGGCGGCCGGCGCCGCGATAGGCGCCCATCAGCGTGGTGTTGGTCAGCACGCACTTGATGTCGGCCTCGATCAGCGGCGTCTTGTAGACGCTGGCGATGTTCTTCGGAATGTTGAGCGACAGCGGCAGCGGACCGACGCCGGTGATGAATGCGCCAAGGTTGCCGTAACCGGTGACGCGGATGGCGAGGAAATTTCCTTCCTTGTCGAGCGCGAGCTCGGCAGTGACGTCCTGCGCGCGGCCGTGACTGTCGGAGAGGAAGCTGGTCGAGCGCTCATCGGTCCACTTCACCGGGCGATTGAGTTCCTTCGCTGCATGCAGGATGCAGACGTACTCCGGATAGTTGACGCTCTTCATGCCGAACGAGCCGCCGACGTTCGACGTGATCAGCCGCAGCTTGTCGTCCGCGACCTTCATGATGTTGCGGGTCAGGTTCGCCTTGTTGCCGGAGACGCCCTGCGTCGGCACCTGGATCGTCAGGTGATCGCGCGCCTTGTCGTAGGAGGCGAGCGCCGCGCGCGGCTCCATCGCCGCGACCACGAGGCGGGTGTTGGCGATGTCGAGCTTCGTCACGTGCGCGGCCGACTTGAATGCGGCCGCGACCTTCTCGGTGTCGCCGGAGTAGTAAGCGAGCGCGACGTTGTTCGGGATGTGATCGTAGAGCTGCGGCGCGCCGGGCTTGCTCGCCTCTTCAGCCGAGGTCACGGCGGGGAGCGGCTCGATGTCGAGCACGATCGCTTCGCCGGCATCGCGCGCCTGCGCCAGCGTCTCGGCGACGACGAAGGCGACCGGATCGCCGACGAAGCGCACCTTGTCGGTCATCAGCGCGACACGGTTCGTTTGCTTGAGCGGCGAGCCGTCGCGATTCTTCAGCGGGATCGCGCAGGTGTAGGGCCCGTAACCGGCTTTCGCGATGTCGTGTCCGGTCCACACGCCGAGCACGCCGGGCATTTTTCGCGCGGTATCGGTATCGATCTTCTTGATGATGCCGTGCGGGTGCGAGCTGCGGACGATCCACGCATAGGCCTGATTGGGAAGGCTGAAGTCGTCGGTGTAGCGGCCCTTGCCGCGCACCAGCGTGTCATCCTCCTTGCGCCGAACCGGTTGGCCGACGGCGTTCTTTTGCATTGCAATAGAGTTATCGACAGACAGGCGCGAGGAGTGATCTTGCATGGGATTGCT
>JBEIPX010000384.1:0-3549 GCA_040376815.1 Bradyrhizobiaceae bacterium | reverse complement strand
GAGGGCGAGGAAGACCCGGACCTGATCAACGCGGGCAAGCAGACGGTCAGCGAACTGCCGGACACGAGCTACTTCTCCAGCGCCGACTCATTCGGCATGGTCCGCGGCGGCCACATCGACCTGTCGATCCTCGGCGCCATGCAGGTCGCCCAGAACGGCGACCTCGCCAACTGGATGATCCCGGGCAAGATGGTGAAGGGCATGGGCGGGGCCATGGACCTCGTCGCCGGCGTCAAGCGCGTCGTCGTCGTCATGGAGCACTCGGCCAAGGACGGCGCCAAGCTGCTGAAGCAGTGCAATCTGCCGCTGACCGGCGAGCGGGTGGTCGACATGGTCGTCACCGACCTTGCGGTCTTCACCATCGACAAGCACGGCAATAACGGCATGGCGCTGATCGAGCTCGCCGACGGGGTGACGCTGGACGAGGTCAAGGCCAAGACCGAGGCCGACTTCCGCGTGGCGTTGAAGAACACCTGATCGCCCAGCAGGACTTCAGTTCAACCTTACGTGAAATGTCCTGCTCACATGCAGGGATTTCATGGACGCAATCTGCTGTCCCGCCTTGCCCGGCGGGCAAATCGGCTGTTGAATGCGCGCCGCCGGATAGTGCAGGCGAAAGCGAAAATACGAGATGAGCAGGCCCGTCGTTGGCGTGATCGGAAACGCCCACCTGATGGATAACCGATATCAGGTTCAGGCCGTTGGCGAACGCAACCTCAAGGCCGTTGCGAACGTGGCCAACGCGCTGCCGGTGATGTTCGCCGGGTCTCCCGACATCACCGACATCAGCGGCATCCTCGACTTGGTCGATGGCGTGCTGCTGACCGGCGGCCGCGCCAACGTGCATCCGTCCTATTTTGGCGCAGAGCCGTGCGAGCGCTACGAACCTTACGATCAGCGACGCGACGCGCTGGCGCTGGCGCTGATCGAGGCCTGCGTCGATCGCGGCGTTCCGATTTTCGGCATCTGCCGCGGCTTGCAGGAAATGAACGTCGCGTTCGGCGGCTCGCTGCATCCGGAAATCCGCGAGATTCCCGGCCGCATGAACCATCGCATGCCGCGGCTCGAAAACGGTGAAATCCATCCGGACGTGGAAGTCATCTTCGCCGACCGGCACGATGTGAGCCTCGTTGCGGGCGGCGCGTTCGCAACCTTGCTTGGCCGCGACACCATTCGCGTCAACTCGCTGCACGGGCAGGGCATCCTCGATCCGGGCAAACGCGTGGTGATCGAGGGTATCGCCGAGGATGGCACCATCGAAGCCATCCGCATCGCCGAGGCGCCGGGCTTCGCGCTCGGCGTGCAGTGGCACGCCGAATACGATCCGCACAAGAACGAGATCAACAAGACGCTGTTCAAGGCATTCGGCGAAGCGCTGCTGAATCACAAGCAGCGCAAGCAGTCCCTCTAAAACGCACCCTCATCCTGAGGAGCCCGCGCAAGCGGGTGTCTCGAAGGATGGTTTTGAGGTCGCGGCCCATCCTTCGAGACGCCGTTTCTAACGAAACGGCTCCTCAGGATGAGGTGTTATCGTGCTGAAAGCAGCTACGCCGGCCCGCTCGGCACATCGGCGAAGCGCGTCAGCCACACCACCGGACCGACGCTGGCGGCGACGATCAGCAGCGCCGCGAGCGAGCCTTCCTCGAAGCTGCCGCGGCTCGCGAACTGGTAGATCGAGGTCGAGAGCGTCTCGACATTGAGCGGGCGCAGCAGCAGCGTTGCCGGCAGCTCTTTCAGGCAGTCCACGAACACGACGATCGCCGCACCCCACAGCGCCGGATTGAGTAGCGGCAGGTGGATTCGCCGCACGGTAACGATCTGTCCCGCGCCGGAGACGCGCGCCGAGTCGTCATAGTCGAAGGGAATGCGCTCGAAGCCGGCCTGCAGGAACCCCGTCGGCACGGCGATGAAGCGCACCACATAGGCGATCACGATCGCGGCGCCCGATCCCATCAGCACGAGGCCGGGCGCGGTGAAACCGGCCCAGCGCGCGATGCCGTTGATGGCGTGGTCGATCGCCAGCACCGGCGCGAGCAGGCCGAGCGCCAGCACGAGCCCGGGCAGCGCATAGCCGGAGCGTGCCGCCGTGATGCACAGCCGTTCCAGCGCGCCGAGCCGCCAGCGGTTCGCGGCCTGGATCGCGAAGCCGAGCGCGATGGCGATCGCGGTCGCGAGCGTCGCGAACACGACCGAGTTAAACAGGTCGCGCGCGATCGCAGCATCGAACTGGCCGAACAGGCCGCGCTTGACGCACTGATAGATCAGGTAGGCGAACGGGATCGCAAAGCCGCAGATCGCGGGCAGTGCGCACAGGAGATAGGCGGTGAAGGCTTGGACACCTGCGAGCTGCCGGCGATGCGCGAGCTGCGGGCTTTCGGCAGACATCGCGAAGGTGCGGTCGCGGCGGCCATAGCGCTCCATTGCGATCAGGACCGCGACGATCAAGAGGATCAGGCAGGCGATCTGCGCCGCGCCGGCAAGGCTCGAGCGATTGTGCCAGGTGGTGAAGACCGCGACAGTGAGCGTGCGGATGCCGAGATACTCGCTGGCGCCGATGTCGTTCAGCGTTTCCAGCAATGCGAGCGCGAGGCCGATCGCCAGCGCCGGTCGCGCCATCGGCAGCGAGACGCTCCAGAACGTGCGCCAGCGTCCGGCGCCGAGTGTTTTCGCGGCTTCGATGAATTCGGCGCTTTGCACCTGAAACATCGCCCGCGCCGAGAGATAGACGTAAGGGTAGAGCACCAGACCGAGCACGAAGATGGCGCCGGGCAGCGAGCGAATGTTCGGCAGCAGCTTTGCCGCTTCGCCCATCGGCATCCAGTTGGCGAGCGCGAGCTGGGCGACGCCGAGCGGCTCGAAGATGTCGGCGTAGACGTACGCGCCGATGTAGGTCGGGATCGCCAGCGGCAGCGGCAGCAGCCAGACCAGATGACTTCGGCCGGGGAAATCGAACGACGAGACGAGCCACGCCGTGCCGGCGCCCGCGGAGAGCGTGACGATGCCGACGCCGGGCAGCAGCAGGGCCGTGTCCCACATCGCCTGCGGCAGCACATAGCTGAAGAGATGCGGCCACAGCTCCGGCACGGGCTGGAGTGCGGTGAGAAAAATACTGACGACCGGACTTGCGACGGCGATCGCCGTCAGAACCGCAAGCGCCGAGACAAGCGTCTCGGCGCGAAGCAGCGGTTTGCGTTGCAGCCCGCGCGGGGCGGGCATCGCGTCGATGGCGTCAGTTGTCAAAGCCAACCTTGTCGACGAGCGTGGAAGCGGCCTTGCGGCTTGCTGCGATCCTGGCGAGCGGCAGCGTGTCGGCGTTCAGTTTGCCGTAGCCCTCGATGGTCGGGTTGATCTTGATGCCGGCGCGCACCGGATATTCGTAGACGGTGTCGGCATAGATCTGCTGCGCCTGTTCGCCGGCGAGCCACTCGATCAGCTTCATCGCGTTGGCCTTGTTCGGCGCGTTCTTCATCAGGAGCACGCCCGACAGGTTCACGTGGGTGCCGCCGCCCTGGAAGGTCGGCAGGATCACCCGGGTCGCGTCCGCCCAGG
>JBEIPX010000106.1:0-8314 GCA_040376815.1 Bradyrhizobiaceae bacterium | reverse complement strand
CTGGCTGGCTCCACACTCGCGACCTCATCTTACGGAGCACTAGCGAACGCCGCCGCGCCTGTCGCTGCCGCAATCGGAGTCATGCAAGCGTTGCGCGGTGTACGGATGCGAAACCCGATACCGTTGCTGCTGGGGCTTTTGATAACCTTTGGCTGCATCGTCGCAATCATGCTTCCGGGCGCAAAAGGCTTGACGCTCCCGCTGCTGATCGTTGTCTTCCTGAGCGCGATAGGTTGGAGTTCCACCTGGATAAGCAAAATCATAACAGGGACGGCGTCGATACTATGTATCGCTACTACGTTGTCAGCCTTTGAACTGATCCGCGAAAGAGGTGGCGGCAGTTCTCCATACGATTTTGCTGAATGCGCCATACAGCTAAATTCCGTTAAGGAAGCGCGCGAACTGCTTCGCTCGATCGAGACGGACGGAGGCTTGGGATTGACCCGGCGGCAGGTCGCGATTCTCATCGATTCGCTCGACAACAAAGTGCAAGCCGGATTACAAAGCCAAACGCAAGCCGGATTACAAAGCGCGTCGAAGTCTCAATTTGGTAGGCCGAGAACTGCCGACACGGCGCGCGCTTCGACCTATCTACACGCACTTTTCTACCGTTCGTTCGTTTCTCCGATACAGGTGGCCGCTTGGCACAAGTTGTTCGTGGAAGAAAACGGGCCGCCCGGACTGGGTGCACTACCTTTAGCTCGTAAGCTATTTGGCTATTCCGTTGATGTTACAAGTCTAGTTTATCACCGATACGGCGTCGTTTATTCCGCGGGAGATGCAACAAGCACTAGCACTGCTCCCACAAGTTTCATTTTCGCATACCCCGCATATTTCGGAATCTACGGTCTGGCGCTCGCGCTAATTGTGATCCTGGCTCTTGATACAGTTTGCGGACTTGCCGTTCGCAGATTGCCACTCAACGTTTTGCCGTTAGCAATTGGACTGGTAGCTGTGATTGCGTTGAACATGATCACTTCGGATATTGTTGTGGTGATGCTGTCGCACGGGGGGGCCGCAGCGGTCTTGCTGCTGGCTTGCTATTCAGCCGCAAACCACTTCTCTCAGAATCGGCTCGCGAATAGACCCTAGCCTGCGCTGTTTGCACGGCTACTGCTTCTCGATGCCGGATCTGGCGATCACGTCGGCCCAGCGCACGATTTCGCGCTCGATCAGCCCGCGCATCTCGGCCTTGCGCAGCAACACCGCGCGGCTGCCGAACTTGTCGAGCTGGCCGCGCACACGATCGGACGTAATGGCCGCGCGCACGGCGGCCGCGAGCCGATCGACGACCGCGTCCGGAGTGCCCGCCGGCACCATCACCCCCGACCAGCTCTCGGTGATCAGATCCTTGAAGCCCTGCTCCGCCATCGTCGGCACCTTGGGCATCGCGCTCAGCCGATTGGCCGCGGTCGTGCCGAGCACCTTCAACTTTCCCGCATCGGCCTGAGGACCGACCGTTACAGGATAATCGAACATGATGTCGATGCGCCCGCCGAGCAAATCGCTCATCGCCGGGGCGCTGCCCTTGTACGGCACATGCACGATATCAACGCCGGCGACGGCCTTGAACAGTTCCGCGACGAGATGCGTTGCGGTGCCAGCGCCGGACGAGCCGTAGGTCACCTTGCCCGGATGCTTCTTCGCGTAGGCGACGAGTTCGTCGAGCGTGTTGAACGGAGCGGTCGGGGATGCCGCGAGGATGTTCGGTGTCTCGGCAACCATATGCACGGGCGCGAAGCTGCGCAGCGGATCGTAAGGAAGGCTTTTACGCAGCGAAACGTTCGCAGCCATCGTTCCTTGTGTCGCGTAGATCATGGTGTAGCCGTCGGGCGCGGCGCGGGCGACTTGCTCGGTTCCGATCGTGCCACCGGCGCCACCGCGGTTGTCGACCACCACAGACTGGCCGAGCACCTTCGACATCTCATCGGCAACAAGGCGGGCATTGTTGTCCGTGATGCCGCCCGGCGTGAACGGCACGACCCATGTGATCGGACGATTGGGAAAATCGTCACGCGCCTGAGCACCGGCGATGCCAAGCACCGCTAACGCGGCAGCAGAAACGAGACTCTTCAGCATCATCGTCCCTCACAGATCGGCCGCAGGCTCAAGCAGCTGCTGCGGCAGTCCCGGTAAAGAAAGCCCCGGAGAACCGCTCCGGGGCTTTCTCGTGACGCTGGTCGGGCGCAGACGTTACGTCCGCGTGCGCATGCGCATCATGAAGGTGTCGAAGCCGAGCTCGGCTACCTGCATCCAGGCGTACGACTCGCTGCGGAAGTTCGCGAGACTTGCATGCATCTTGCCAAAATGCGGATTCGTCTTGGACAAGTCGGCATAGATTTCGTTCGCTGCCTTGTAGCAGGTCTCCAGCACTTCCTGCGGGAACGGCTTGAGGATGGCGCCGGATGCGATCAGCCGCTTCAGCGCGCCGGGATTGACGTAATCGTACTTGCCCGTCACCCAGGTGAAGGTATCGTGCGACGCTGCAGTGACGGCCGCCTGATAGTGCTTCGGCAGTTCGTTCCACTTCGCCATGTTGACGATGTTGTGCCCCTGCCCGGTGCCTTCCCACCAGCCCGGATAGTAGTAGTACTTCGCGACCTTCACGAAGCCGAGCTTTTCGTCGTCGTAAGGGCCGACCCACTCCGCCGCGTCGATCGTGCCTTTTTCCAGCGACGGATAAATATCGCCCGCCGCGATCTGCTGCGGCACGCCACCGACCTTGGCGATGATCGTGCCGGCAAATCCGCCGACCCGGAACTTCAGGCCCTTCAGATCATCGGTCGACTTGATCTCCTTGCGGAACCATCCGCCCATCTGCGCGCCGGTCGAGCCGGTCGGAATGCCATGGCAGTTGTATTCCTTCAGCAGGTCGTTGAGCATCGCCATGCCGCCGTCGAACAGCATCCATGACATGTGCTGGCGCGTGTTGAGACCGAACGGCAGCGAGGTGCCGAAGGTGAACGCCGGATTTTTGCCCCAGTAATAGTAGAGCGCGGTGTTGCCGATCTCGACGGTACCGTTCTGCACGGCATCGAGCACCTGCAAACCGCCAACGATTTCGCCGGCCGCGAATGGCTGGATCTGGAATCTGTTGTCGGTGATATCGGCGACGCGTTTGCAGAAGAATTCGCAGCCACCGTAGAGCGTGTCGAGAGACTTCGGCCAGCTTGCCGCAAGCCGCCATTTGATTTCAGGCATCGACTGCGCGATCGCAGGCGCAGCAACCGCGCTCGCGGCGAGACCGAGGCCTCCCGCTTTCAAAAATTCACGACGTTTCATTCGCTTCCTCCACCATTTGTGTGTCGACACATCGACGAGGGGAGAACGTTTCTTGAAGGTCGTCTTCTTGCAGTCGCCGACGGGCAACGTTTGTTTTGGTGTCCGGCCCCGCAACGCGCAGCTGCAAACGAAAACGGGATTCCCGACCCGTCAGCAGCTTGGGCAAACAACGACGCGGAATCAAGTGCGTAGCTTCATCGCAGCCAGATAACGCAGTTGCGAGAGAAGTTACGAAAGACGGACCATAGCCGCTCAGTGAACAGGCAGCGCGACGCAGCACGCCGCCAATTTCGCGGATGCTGGCTGGACTGGCTCCGCGCGGAGGGCTGTGTTAGCCGTCGCGTCAAACACGTTCATGTTTGGCGGTATCGATGATCGAAGCGGTGATCTGGGACTTCGGCGGGGTGATCACCACCTCGCCTTTCGAGGCGTTTACGCGGTTCGAAACCGAGCGCGGCATCCCCGCCGACATCATCCGGCGCACCAACGCGGCCAATCATCTCGAAAACGCCTGGGCGAAATTTGAGCGGGCGGAGATCGATATCGAGACGTTCGATCGCCTGTTCGCGGAGGAATCCCGGGCACTTGGCGCGGAAGTGCGCGGCAAGGACGTGCTGCCGCTGCTGTCCGGCGACCTGCGGCCGGAGATGATCGAGGCACTCCGGCGCATCCATGCGCGTTTTAAGACTGGTTGCATAACCAACAACCTCCCCGCGAATGCCATCGGCAGCAAGAGCGGACGCTCGCTTTACGTCGCAGAGGTGATGGCGCTGTTCAATCATGTGATCGAGTCGGCGAAGATCGGTCTGCGCAAGCCCGATCCGCGCATCTACCAGATGATGGTTGAAGCCCTCGATGTCGATCCGAAGCGCTGCGTCTATCTCGACGATCTCGGCGTCAACCTGAAACCGGCGCGCGAGATGGGCATGACCACCATCAAGGTGACGAGCGTGGCGCAGGCGCTGCCGGAACTCGAAGCCGCGACGGGAATGAAGCTGCGCTGAGCGATCAGCTCCGCAGGCCCGGCGCTTCCTGCCCGGTGCGCTCGACATATTCCGTATAGCCGCCACCGTACTGGTGGATGCCCTCGGGCGTCAGCTCCAGCACGCGGTTGGAGAGCGCTGCGAGAAAATGCCGGTCGTGCGAGACGAACAGCATCGTGCCCTCGTATTCAGAGAGCGCCCCGATCAGCATTTCCTTGGTTGCCATGTCGAGATGGTTGGTCGGCTCATCGAGTACGAGGAAGTTCGGCGGATCGTAGAGCATCTTCGCCATCACGAGGCGCGCCTTCTCGCCGCCGGACAGCACGCGGCATTTCTTCTCGACGTCGTCGCCGGAGAAGCCGAAACAGCCGGCTAGCGCCCGCAGCGAACCCTGCCCTGCCTGCGGGAATGAATCCTCGAGCGACTGGAACACGGTGCGTTCGCCATCGAGCAGCTCCATGGCATGCTGCGCGAAATATCCCATCTTGACGCTGCCGCCGACCGCAACGGTACCATCGTCCGGCTCCGCGGAACCAGCGATCAGCTTGAGCAGCGTCGACTTGCCGGCGCCATTGATGCCCATGACGCACCAGCGCTCCTTGCGGCGGATCATGAAATCCAGCCCGTCATAGATGCGCTTGCTGCCGTAGCCCTTATGCACGTTCTTGAGGCTGACGACGTCCTCGCCCGAGCGCGGCGCTGGCAGAAAATCGAACGACACGGTCTGGCGGCGCTTCGGCGGCTCGACGCGCTCGATCTTCTCCAGCTTCTTCACCCGGCTCTGCACCTGCGCCGCATGCGAGGCCCGCGCCTTGAAACGCTCGATGAACTTGATTTCCTTGGCAAGCATCGCCTGCTGGCGCTCGAACTGTGCCTGCTGCTGCTTCTCGTTCAGTGCCCGCTGCTGCTCGTAGAACTCGTAGTCGCCCGAGTAGGTCGTGAGGCTGCCGCCATCGATTTCGACGATCTTGGTGACGATGCGGTTCATGAACTCGCGGTCGTGCGAGGTCAGCATCAAGGCTCCCTCGTATCCCTTCAGGAAGGACTCGAGCCAGATCAGACTTTCGAGATCGAGATGGTTGCTCGGTTCGTCGAGCAGCATCGCCTCGGGGCGCATCAGCAGCACGCGGGCGAGCGCCACGCGCATCTTCCAGCCGCCGGAAAGCTTACCGACATCGCCGTCCATCATCTCCTGGCTGAAGCTGAGGCCCGCGAGAATTTCGCGGGCGCGCGCTTCGAGGCCATAGCCGTCCAGCTCCTCGAAGCGGGCCTGCACCTCGCCGTAGCGCTCGATGATCGCATCCATCTCGTCCATGCGATCCGGATCGGCCATCGCCTGCTCGAGCTCCTTCAGCTCGGCGGCCACCGCACTGACCGGGCCGACGCTGTCCATCACCTCGGAGACGGCGCTGCGGCCGGACATCTCGCCGACATCCTGGCTGAAGTAGCCGATGGTGACGCCACGCTCGGTCACCACCTGGCCTTCGTCGGGAAGCTCCTGGCCGGTAATCATCCGGAACAGCGTGGTCGTGCCCGCACCATTCGGGCCGACGAGGCCGATCTTTTCGCCCTTCAGAAGCGCCGCGGACGCTTCGATAAACAGGATCTGGTGGCCGTTCTGCTTGCTGATGTTGTCGAGACGGATCATGTGCACTGCGTTCGTGAAATCGCGCCGTGCTTAGGGCATGCGGCCCGCGCTGGAAAGGGCTTTTCCGTCCATGCGGCCGCGTATTTTCTCCTTGTTTGACGGCCACATCGCGTCCCTGCCGAGGTTTTTGGCCGCCGGATCGAGTCTGCTATGGTTTCGTGACCGCGAAGCGCGAATCTTCGCCATCGGAACCGGGGCATGGGACAGACGACAGGGAGTTCGCGGCCACCCAGGAGGCCGGCAGACCATGCGGTGACCGCGGACCTCGTCGCCGTTCTCGTCGCTGTCACCGACGGCCAGCCGAAAATCATGACGATTGCGGACGCGAGCGCGCTGCCGAGCGGCCCCTTTCAATTCGCGCACCGCTCCCTCCAGACCGGATTGCGGGCATGGGTCGAGGAGCAAACCCATCATCCGCTCGGCTATGTCGAGCAGCTTTATACCTTCGCCGATCTCGGACGGACCGGCGGCCCAAAAACATCCCACCGGATCTCGATCAGCTATCTCGGGCTGACTCGCGAAGGTCAGGCCCGTCAGGCGGCGCAGGCTCACTGGTCCGGATGGTACGACTATTTCCCGTGGGAGGATCATCGCGCCGGGCCGCCGCCGATGCTCGCAAAGATGCTGACGCCGCGCCTGCGCGCATGGGCGAAATCCGCCGATGCAGCGGCCGCGCAACGCGAGCGCTGGCAACGCGCGGCAATCAACTTCGGCCTTGACGGCCGCGACTGGAACGAAGAGCTGATCCTGCAACGCTACGAGCTGCTCTATGAGGCGGGGCAGATCCCGGAGGCCGTGCGATCCAAGGCAAACGCCGCCGCGACCGTTCCCGGCCGGCCGATGACCGCCGACCATCGCCGCATTCTCGCAACCGGAATCGCGCGGCTGCGCGCCAAGATCAAATACCGTCCGGTCGTCTTCGAACTGATGCCGGCGGAATTCACCCTGCTGCAACTGCAACGCAGTGTTGAGGCACTCGCGGGCCGCCTCGTCCACAAGCAGAACTTCCGCCGCCTCATCGAGCAGCAGGAACTTGTTGAAGAAACAGGTGCAATCGCCGCCGACACGGTCGGACGGCCCGCCAAGCTGTTCCGTTTCCGCCACGCGGTTCAGGCGGAACGGGCCGCCGCCGGAACGAAATTGCCGCTCTCGCGCTCTTGACAGCCTTTATGCTCAGGATAAGTATAAGCCATAATATGCTCACGGAGAGTATAAATGGCCATCCAGAATGCCCCTGCGCTCGCCCGCGCCGCGCAGCTCTATGAGCGCGTCAAAAGGGTGATCCCGCCGTTCGAATGGGCGACGTTCGCCGACGACGTCGACGCGATCCTCGATCTGAAGAAAAAGCACAACGCCGTCATCCTGGCGCACAACTACCAGACGCCGGAAATCTTCCACGGCGTTGCCGACATTGTCGGCGACAGCCTCCTGCTCGCGCGGGAAGCCACCAAGGTCGATGCCGACGTGATCGTGCTCGCCGGCGTGCATTTCATGGCCGAGACGGCGAAGCTGCTCAATCCGCAGAAGACGGTGCTGATCCCCGACACAAGGGCCGGATGCTCGCTCGCTGATTCGATCACGGCGCAGGACGTTCGCCTGATGCGCGAGCGCTATCCCGGCGCGCCGGTGGTCGCCTACGTCAACACGTCAACGGCCGTAAAAGCCGAGTCCGACATCTGCTGCACCTCCGGCAACGCGTTGGCCGTGGTCGAGTCGCTTGGCGCGGATCGCGTCATCATGCTGCCGGACGAATATCTGGCGCAGAACATCGCTAAGCAGACGCAGGTGAAGATCATCGCGTGGAAGGGTCACTGCGAGGTGCACGAGCTGTTCACCGCGGCGGAGGTCCGCCAGCTGCGCGAGGATCATCCCGGCATCACCATTCTCGCCCATCCCGAATGCCCGCCGGAGGTGGTGGCGGAGGCCGATTTCTCCGGCTCGACCGCGGCCATGTCGGGCTTCGTGCAGAAGGAGCGCCCTCCCCGCGTCGTACTGCTGACGGAGTGCTCGATGAGCGACAACGTCGCGGTGCTGCATCCCGAGGTCGAGTTCATTCGGCCCTGCAATCTATGCCCGCACATGAAACGGATCAGCCTGAAGAATATCCGCTACGCACTGGAAACCGGCACGCATGAGGTGACGATCGATCCGGCCATTGCCGAACGCGCGCGGCGCTCGGTCGAAAGGATGCTGGCGCTATGACCGCGACATTGCCGGAGCTGGCGGGCCGGCCGCTGATCGTCGGCGGCGGTGTCGCCGGATTAATGACGGCGCTGCATCTCGCGCCCGAGCCGGTGGTGCTGCTGTCGAAGGCCCCGCTGGGCGCCGAAGCCTCCAGCATGTGGGCGCAGGGCGGCCTCACCGCTGCGGTCGGCAGCGACGACACGCCGGCGCTGCATCT
>JBEIPX010000357.1:0-3858 GCA_040376815.1 Bradyrhizobiaceae bacterium | reverse complement strand
CGTAGCGGGCGGTGATGTCCTGGCCTTTGATCGTCTGTTTCAGGCACATCGCCACGAGGCGCAGCACCTGGTCGCCGGTCAGGTGGCCGTAATTGTCGTTGAACGACTTGAAGTGGTCGATGTCGAACATCAGCAGCGAGAGCGATTCGCCCGCGATCTGTGCCTGCTGGACTGCGTCGGCCAGCGCCCGGTCGAAGAATTTGCGGTTGCCGAGCGAGGTTAAGGGGTCCGTCAGCGTTTCCGCGCGAATGGCTTCGAGGCTCTGCTGCAAACCGCTGATTTCATGCTTGGAGACGATCAGGCGCTGCTCGAGCGCCTTGTTGGTCTCCTGCATCTCACGTGTCGATCGCATGATGCTTTCGACGACCGACTTGATCTGCTCGCGGCTGTCGGCGCCGTCGAGCTTCTGCGCGGCACCTTCGAGGTTCGAGTCGTACTTCACCGTCATGCCGAGCGCATCGGTGATCAGCGCCATCACGTCGTCGATCTCGCTGATGACCTTGGCACCGACCTTGTCGATGCGGCCGGTGGTGCGCAGCTGCGAGAGATACGTGTCGTAAATCTGCTCGAGATCGGATTCGCTCAACTTGCCGTTGCGCGCGAGCGTCTCGTTGATGATCTTGTTCAGGCTGGGATTGAAGCCGGTCGCGTAGGTGTACCAAATCTCATAATTGCGCGGCACCGCTGTCTGGCGCAGAGAGCGAATCTGGCCCAGAGCCACTTCAGCGAACGCCATGGTGCGTTCGTGTTCGTTGAGCAGTCCCACCACTTGAAATTCCCCGCGCCGTAGGCCGTGCAAAAGCCCCGTGCCCCAAAGCCTTAAAGCAACGGAACCCACGCTAGCTCACGATCGTGAACGAGCCGTAAATGTATTGTGGTGCGGTAGGGGTGGGCGTTAGACCCGCGCGCGGACCGGGCGCAGCAGAAATGCCGGTAAATGCGAATGATCTGCCGCTTCCGCTGCGGCATCATGAGCCGGCGGGGGCGCGCTGCGGACGCGTCCGATGGACGGCGGTGGTTGCGGCGCAGCAGCGGTGTCGGCGGTGGAATCCGGCTTGCGATTGCGGCCGTTGCCGCGGCGCGCGTCCCGTTCGCGGCGCGGTTTGCGCTCGCCGGCTTGACGCCGTTCGCCGCGCTGCGGCCGTGCCGATTGCTCGGTGTCCTCGGTGGCCGATGCCTCCGGTGCGCCTTCCATCTTTGGGATGGCCTGGCCGATCAACTTTTCGATAGCAACCATAGATTTCTGATCTGCCGGGCTCACGATCGATATTGCGGTGCCGAGACGGCCGGCGCGGCCGGTGCGGCCGATTCGGTGAACATAGTCATCCGGGTGATGCGGCACGTCGAAATTAAAAACGTGACTGGTTTCCGGAATATCGAGGCCACGCGCGGCGACGTCGGACGCGACCAGGAGCGGCATTTCGCCTTTACGGAACTGATCGAGCGCCGCCATGCGGGCCGGCTGGTCCATATCGCCATGAAGGGCGACGGCGGCAAAGCCATGCTTTTGCAGGGAACGGTGCAACAGCGCGACCTCGCGCTTGCGGTTACAGAAGATGATCGCGTTTTTGAGGTCTTTAGCGCCGCGAATGAGCTGGCGAAGAATGTCGCGCTTCTCGTGGGCTTCGCGTCCGCAGTTGACATGCATCTGGGTCACGGTGACGGCGGTCGAGGCCGGGCGGGAGACTTCGACCTTTTGCGGATTGTGGAGGAAGGTTTCGGTGATGCGCCGGATTTCGGGGGGCATCGTCGCGGTGAAGAACAGCGTCTGGCGGGTGAACGGCACGAGCTTGCAGATGCGTTCGATGTCCGGGATAAAGCCCATGTCCAGCATGCGGTCGGCTTCGTCGATCACCAGCAGTTCGACGCCGGTGAGGAGCAACCCGCCACGTTCGGTGTGATCGAGGAGGCGGCCCGGCGTTGCGATCAGGACGTCGACCCCGCGGGTCAGCTTGGTGTCCTGGTCGCCGAACGAGACGCCACCGATGAGAAGCGCAACGTTGAGCTTCTGGCCGGCGCCATACTTGTCGAAGTTTTCCTTCACCTGCGCGGCGAGTTCGCGCGTCGGTTCGAGGATGAGCGTGCGCGGCATACGGGCGCGGGCGCGGCCCTTCTCGAGCAGCGTGAGCATCGGCAGCACGAAAGCTGCGGTCTTGCCGGTGCCGGTCTGAGCGATGCCGAGCACGTCGCGCCGGGCGAGAACGTGGGGGATCGCTTGTTCCTGAATGGGGGTGGGCGTGGTGTAGCCGGTGGCCGCAACGGCGGCGAGAACCTTGTCGGAGAGTCCGAGATTGGAAAAGGACATTCAACTTCCAGTGTCCGGATCGCCGTTCGGGATCGGGATGAAAAAGGCTGTTGCGCTCATCCCCGGAACGGCATGCTTTAAAAAAGCGAGAGGGGATTTCTTGGGACGCAAACAGGCGGACAAACCAAACGATCGCGTTTCGATCTTGGGCCGCGTTGCGCCGAAACATAGGGTCGAATCGCGTAAAGTCAATGCAGGAAGCCGCTTCCATGCTGAAAAGCTTACGTTTTCGTTGAGAAAAGCCTCAAAATGGTGAACCGGACGGGCGCTTGCGGCGACTACGGCAAAATGGCGCCGGGACGCGGCCGAAGGCCATTCGGGGCGTTTCCAGCTACGACGGCGAGGGACAGGGACATGGTCAGCGCACAGGTCAGACCGATTATCAAGTTCGTCACGGCGCTGTCACTGATGCTGACGGCGGCGACTGTGACAGCGACGGAGGCTTTTGCCGCCAAACGCGTCGCGCTCGTGATCGGCAACAACGACTATCGCAACATCCCCAAATTGCAGAAGGCGGTCGCCGACGCGCGCACCATGGGCGAGGCGCTGAAGCAGCTCGGCTTCCAGGTGATGGTAGCCGAGAACCAGAGCCGCCAGTCGTTCAGCGAAACCCTGCTGGTCTTTGATCGTGCGCTCGAGAAGGGCGACACCGCATTTTTCTTCTTTGCCGGCCACGGGTTTGAGATTGCGGGGCAGAATTTTCTTTTGCCGATCGATGTTCCGGCCGCAACCGCGGGACAGGAGGAACTGGTGCGCGATTCCTCGATCATGACCGATCGTGTGGTGTCGCGGCTGCAAAGTCGCGGCGTGCGCACAGCTATACTGGTGCTCGATGCCTGCCGGAACAATCCGTTCGAGGAGCGTTGGGGCACGCGCGCCGTCGGCGGTGGCGGTGGACTTGCCGGCATGTCGGACCTTCCGGAAGGCATGTTCACCATTCTCTCGGCCGGTCCGAAGCAGACCGCGCTCGATCGTTTGTCCGATCACGACACCGACCCAAATTCGGTGTTCACGCGGGTGTTTTCCAGGGAGCTGCTCAAGCCCGATCTCAGCCTCGTCGACATCGCCCAGAATACGCGGCGCATGGTCAATACCCTCGCGACAGGAGTGAAGCACAAGCAGCAACCTGCTTATTTCGATCAGATGGTCGACAGTGTCTATTTCAACGGAGGCCCGGGCGGCCCGCGCAAGGTCGATGTCGAACCGAAGGTCGCCGCGCTGACGCCCGGTGTTGCGCCGCGTAGCGCACCGGAAGCCGATTCAACAAACGCACCGATCGCGCTGTTCTCGCGCCACAACGGCGGCTGGACGGTCGTATTCTCGATCATCGATCCGGTGCTGGCCATTTCCTGGCGCTACGGCGAGAGCGGCGACTTCAAGGAAACCGGCTTCGCCGACACGCTCGATCCGCGCACCCGCAAGCGGACACCGAATTCGTCGATCGAGCTTCCCTCGGATTCGCCTGCGACGACGCTGCAAGTCCGCTACATCGATATCCAGGGCAACATGCAGGGCCCGTTCCCGATCAAGTTCGATCCGGAGGCCGCACTGAT
>JBEIPX010000059.1:0-10749 GCA_040376815.1 Bradyrhizobiaceae bacterium | reverse complement strand
TAGCCGCCGGAAAGTCGCGCAGCCGATAGGCGGCAAGACCAGCTTCATAGCGGCTAACCCAACTGGAGGCGTCATCGTCTTCGTTGACGATGCCGAGCAGCTCGTAGACGGTCGAACCGGCTGAACGGCCATAGACCGCAAGCCGGTCCAGTTCACGAACATGAATGCGGCTGCCGGCCAGCCGCCGCGTTTCCTCACCGATGATGATCCGCGTACCATATTGCTTGTTGGCGCCCTCCAGCCGGCTTGCCACGTTCACCGCATCGCCGATTACGGTGTAGTTGAGCCGCACGTCCGAACCGATGTTGCCAACCAGAATGTCGCCGGAGTTGATGCCGATACGAACCTGAAGCGGCTGACCGGCGTCATCGCGAATATCGCTGGAGATGATGGCGCGCTGGATGGCCAGCGCTGCCCGGCAACAGGCCAGCGCGTGATCCGGATTGGCCGCCGGCGCGCCCCAGAACGCCATCACGGCGTCGCCGATAAACTTGTCGATAGTTCCGCCCTGCGCCTGGACTTCGGCCGAAGCGGCGCTGAAGTAACGCGACAAAAGCGGAATGATGCGATCGCCGAGCCGTTCGGACAGGCCGGTGAAGCCGGCGACATCGGCGAACATGATGGTCATCGGCCGCACCGTGCCGCCGAGCTTGGCCTCCGTGCCCTCGCTCAGCAGCCGGCGGACCAGATCGGCCGGAATGTACTTTCGGAACGCGGACAAGCCGGTCGCCATGTCGGCGATCGCGCCTGACAGGTTGTGAATCTCGTCGAGCCGCGACGTGTGCCGTTGCACCTGATCCAGTTCGAAGCGCTCCACATGCTTGAGCTCGTCGACCACCTTGATTAGCGGCGCCGCGATCAGGCGCCGCGCCAACCATACCGAGAGAAGGCCCGCGCCGACGATCAGGAATGCGACGACAATCACGAGCTGCCGGATGGTCGCCGAAACCGGGCCGAGAAACTCGGCCTCGGGGATCACCGTCACCAGCGACCAGCCCGGAAACGCCAGCGGCGTCAGGTTGACCTCATAGGCCTCGTTGTCCTTTTCGAACCGCGTGCGGAAGGCTTCCGCCTTCTCCGGAACGTAGACGCCGGCCGACTGCTGGAGCGCACCGACCGCAACCGGAAGCAGCGGCTGATTGGTCTTGACCGGAGTGGCCTCATCGGCGTCCGGATCAGGCGCGGCGACGATGCCGCCATTGCGGTCGAGGATAAAGACGGCGCCCGACTTGCCGACGGTGATATCCGACAAGGCGCGCGACACCCGCGTCAGCTCGACGACAACGCCAACGACGCCCTGCCGCTTGCCGTCGACATCGATAGGCCCGGCCAGTGTCACCGCGAGGCGTTGTCCGATCGGCAGATTGGAGATGCTGAACCACTGCGAGCCCTGCGACTCCATGCTGTCCTTGAACCAATCCTGTTCGGCGACCTTGAAGGACGTGGGCTCCGTCCGCCTGCTCTCGAACTCGAAATCGCCCCGATTGATTTCGTAATATTCGGTCTTCTGCTCGACAGTCGCCGGCCCTGCGGGGATCTGGATCAGTTCGGCGGCGCGATCACCCAGCTTGCGCGCAGCGGTGAATTCGCCGTCGGGCTTGCCGAATGTCACCCACGACAGGCTCGGCTGCGCCTGCAATTGCGCCAACAGCACAAACTCGCGTTTGTTGGGATCGTCCGCTTCCAGCACATGCCGCATGAACAGCGCGCGCGTGGCGATGAATGCGGACTTGGCCTCGATGGTGATCGAGAACAATTCCTTGCCGACGGCGGAGACGATCTGCTCATTGATCGTCCGGGCAAGCGTCTGGCTCGTAGCCTCTGCGGTCCGCCACCACAGGACATGGACGCCGAGCGCGCTGACGATGATCGACAGCAGCACCAGGCCCGAGACCGCAAGACGAACGCCAATCCGCATTGATGCCCTTTGCGTAGCGGGTGGAAGTGCAGCACCCGCATTCCGTTCCGGAAGATATCTCTCCAGATACGGCGCTCAAAGAACTTTGCGCGGAATTGTCCGGCGAACGCCAGCTATGCGAAAGCTGGCGCTACACCTGTCCAAATGTCGTCTGAAATCAGAAGACTGGGCACTCGTGCGCGACGTTCCTCGGCCGATATCAAAGAAGTACTTCTGTACCGGTTCTACGCACGCCCAGGGCCTAACGTTACGCCGCGAAATGGCCGCTTATTTCCCCGACGGCACAGGGCTCGTGTTGTCCGGCGGACAATCGGCTCGCGCCTGCATGCTCTTGCCATCGCTTTGCACCGTCGGCGCGGCCGAGTTCGCATGACCTCCGGCGGAGGGCAAGATCGCACTCTTCTCGATCGACATCGATGTCGAGGGCTGCGAGGTGCCGACGGTCGATGACGTGTTACAGTTGGTGTCTGTTTTCTTCGCCTCACCCGTCGACGTACCCATCTGGGCCAGTACCGGCGACGTAGCAAGAATTACAGCAGCCGAAGCGAGGGCAATGCAGCGCGTGGTGAGGGTCATATGCTTTCTCTCCCGATGATGAGAGGGGAACCGATGAACGCAGCAATTGTTCCATCCGCGATCGGTCCGAACCAATCCGGAGCTGCGGCGTTGTTTCATGCAAGCCGGGCGTCAGTGGACGCTGGCGAAGGTGGCCGTGTTTTCCGGTTTCTCAGGCTTCGCCGAAGAGGCGCCAAGAGACGCACACCGCTTTCTCCATTCGGCTTGTGAAGCCCCGGGAGCGTGGACCCTCAGCCATGCTCCCGCGGGCGCTTCATTGCAGGGAGAAAGAGCTATGACCCTTGAAATGCAGGCGGATGTCCGCAGCCGCGAGACGGCTGGCCTGATCGGCAGCGACAAAGTCGAGGGGACGGCGGTCTATTCGGCCGACGGCGAACGGATCGGCGCAATCGACCGCGTGATGATCGAGAAAGTCAGCGGCAAGGTCGCCTACGCCGTGTTGAGTTTCGGAGGATTCCTCGGCATCGGCGACGACAATTATCCACTGCCGTGGCCGACGCTGAAGTACAACACCGAACTCGGCGGCTATCAGACGCTCGTCCCGGTCGACAAGATCAGGGGCGCCCCGAGCTACGAAAAAGCGGACGAGTGGGACTGGGAGAATGGGGACCGCAGGCGCGTACTGAACGATTATTACGGTGTCGCCTTTCCGGCTTATTGAATCAGCCTATTGAACCATGCTGGAACGATCGCACGATACGAGGCCTGACACGAAACTGGAGACGAACGATTTCCATAAGCCCGGGCCCATCAGCCGCGCCTTCGGCGCGATCGCCAGCCGTGGTTCGCAGGCAGCGGGCCGCGCGTCCACATTTATTATTGCGCTGACCCTGATCGTTATCTGGGCCGCAACGGGACCGCTTTTCGGCTTCTCGGATACATGGCAACTCATTATCAACACCTCGACGACGATTGTTACCTTTCTCATGGTGTTCCTGATTCAGAATTCGCAGAATCGGGACAGCGCCGCCATTCAGGTCAAACTCGATGAGTTGATCCGCGTCAGCACCGCGGGCAATTCACTGGTCGGGATCGAACATCTGACCGACGAGGAGCTGGAAGAGTTACGCGCGAAATGTGAGCAGCGCGCCAAGCGCAGCAAGGATCGCGACGATGGAGCATCATCCCATCGCGGTCACGCCGCCATCGCGCACATTCACAAGAAGGCGCAGCATGCTGCCGACAAGATTCAAAGCTGACCTCAGGAGCACATCATGGTGCGCCGTTACGGAAAAAATGTCACGAAGAACGTCAAACGAGTGATGAAGAAGCGCAAGAAGGGCACGCTCAAGAGCGGGCGAAGCGGCAGAAAAGTCAAAAGCCGCAAGCAGGCGATCGCCATCGCGCTTTCGGAATCACGGCGCGCCGGAAAGAAGGTACCCAAAAAGGGAACAACGAAAAAGAAAACGGCAAAGAAGAAGGCAACTCGCAAGACGGCGCGTCGGCGGCCCGCGAATCAAAGCTGACAAAGCAGACGATGGCTACACGCCGAGGAAAGGGAGCGAATTCAGCGGATCGCCCTTCACGCGCGCGGGACAGGAGCCGGTGATCTTCCGGCCCCTGTCCCGCCCTGTCACAACCCCGCGTTATCTTATCGGGTCTGGTTCTGCGACGGCGTGCTCGGCGTGTCGGGTGCCGGAGCCGGTTGCTTCTGAACCGGCCTTGACTGACCCACCGTGGAGCCAACCGTCGACGGCTCGGTGGTGCTCGCGGTCGATGTCGACGAGTCGTTTGTCGTGCCGCTGAACGCCACCATTAGCGCGACAATTGCCGCAACCGCGACCAGCGCGCCAACCACACCCAATCCCATTCCGGTTTCACGCGGTTCGCCGGGAATGACGCGATTGGTTTGGTTGAGATCGTTGAGATCGTCTCGCATCAGAAAACCTCCTTCGACTTTTGATCGAGTGGAGCATTAACAAAAGTTCATCGTTATCGTTCCGACACGGGCAATGCCGTTACGCATTGCTGATACGCGGAACACTCAGTCTTCTTTAGCGTTGAAATCACATCGGAAACACGGAGGACGTGACGACATGGATTGGAACCGGATCGAAGGGAACTGGAAAGAGTTCAAGGGCAAGGCCAAGGAACAGTGGGGCAAGCTGACCGACGACGATATTGCCGCCATTGACGGCCGCCGCGATCAGCTCGAGGGCCGCATTCAGCAGCGCTACGGCTACGCCAAGGACCAAGTCCGCAAGGATGTCGACACTTGGTTCAACGGCCTGAACTAAAGGCTTTGAGTCGAGGCAGGCCGGAACCCGTTCCGGCCTGCCTTCTTTTTTGTTCGTTGAACCGTTTGCTGTTCTGACGCGACAGAGGAACTGAACCCCAACTTTCTCGTTGCCCTGCGTCACGTTCAGGTTTTTGCCATGCTGGTGTTTCGTTACTTCGTTGTCGTCGGTGCCTTGTTGCTCGGTTGCTTCTGGGCACTCGATGCAATGAACGGCCCAGCCGCACCGCGTGCTCAGCAGGACATGGCTTCGCTCCAGGCATGGCGCGCCGCCGAAGCACGTAAGGAAGCCAGCAAGAATGGCCGAGAGGTCGCTGACGCGGTGATCATGCCTGATGTCGCGACCTTGCCGCCAACGGCGGAGCGCATTGCCTATGAGCGCCAGCTCGCATCCAATGCGATTCCGGCGCCCGTCGCAGTGACTGAGACACGGGATGCGATTGCCAACGCACGCGCCGAGATGGCCCAAGCCACTCAGTCAAACAAGCCCGCAGCTCAAGCGAAGCCGAAGGTCAAGCGGAAGCCGGTTTTGGTTGCGAGCCAGCGACCGCAGCGCAATCCGGAATTCGCAGGCTCGTTCTTTGGCGGCATTTTCAGCAATTGATCTGACAATCGTCCGATTGTTCCGCGGCAGCATTTTCGCCATGCTTTCCCACACCCTCGCCATATCCAGCCCGCACTCGCGCCCCTGATCCAAAGGTAAGGCGGCTCATCCCATTTTGAGATGAGGCGTCGTGCGACCAGCGATTATGCCATTGATCGGAGCCATTCTTCTCGGCCCCGTTTTCATCGAACCGCCCGAACCTGACCGGCACGGCGCGCGCGCCATCAATGCAATGGTCAAAACGCTCGGCGATCATGCGGTCGCGTTGCCACAGATGCCACTGCATGTGCTGGACTTCACGGGGCGTCCCGATCCCGTTTCACCGCAAATCGAATCGACCGAGCCACCTCCGGACGTCGCAATCGACGTCGTCTGCCGCGCGCTGTCCGAAGCGGCCGATGCAAACGGATTGCCGGTCGGGTTCTTTGCACGGTTGATCTGGACTGAAAGCCGCTTCCGTCAGCGCGTCGTCAGTCATGCCGGCGCGCGGGGCGTCGCGCAGTTCATGCCAGCCACCGCTGTCGAGTATGGCCTCGAAGATCCGTTCGATCCGATCCAGGCGCTTCCCGCCTCCGCCCGTTTCCTGCGAAAGCTGCGCGATCAATTCGGCAACCTTGGCCTTGCCGCCGCGGCCTACAACGCCGGCGGCGGTCGCGTGCAGGACTGGCTTGCGCGCAAGAGAACCCTGCCCACCGAGACGCAGAACTACGTCCGCGCTGTGACCGGGCACACTGCCGAGACCTGGACGCGTGACGAGAAGGAGCTTGGCCTCGAACACAAGCTGCCGCGCGCCGCGCCTTGCGAAGGCGAAGGCGGACTCTCGACCCAGAGCAAGCCTATCCCGACGAAAGTCGCGCTGTCGTCAACGGCAGGCGAGATCGTGCGCAAGGCCGAGGTCGCGGCAGAAGAAGCGCGCAAGGCAAAGGTCGAAGCGGAGCGCCGCGCACTCGCTACCCTGCGCAAGAAGAAGGGCAAGCCGATCCGGCTAGCGAAGGTGAAGTCCCGCCTGGCCGCCAAAACTGTGGCTCACACGGCGCCGAAAACTCTCAAGGTCAGAATAGCAGCCGCGAGCCGCTAGCTGATATACTGGATCGATCATCCAGTTTGTTTTCAATTTTACCGGATTGAAACAGCGCCGCGAATCTTGCGTTATCTCGCCACGTTGTCTCTGAAGAGCATGAGCCATGTTCGGTCACGGTAGAAAGACGCGAGAACCCCGGCGCAAGCAGAGTGTCAAAGCATGGATCACCTTTCCAGGCGCATTCGGCATCGTCGAATGCGTGGTGCTCGATATGTCCCCAAGCGGCGCGAAACTGTCAGCCCCGAACGCCGAACGGCTCAGCGGGCGGTTCACGCTGACTTTCGCGATCAGCTCGCGGACGGGCCGCGCGTGCGAGGTGCGCTGGCGCAAAGGCTCACTGTTGGGCGTGCGTTTCGTCTGAGCCTCACGCACGCGCGCGGCTGACGGACTCGTCTGCCTCCGGCGCACGACGGCCCCGAATCAGATCGGATGCCTTGTCGGCGATCATCATCGTCGAGGCGTTCAGATTGGCTGAGATCATGCGCGGCATGACCGACGCATCGATGACGCGCAAGTTCTGGAGCCCATGCACGCGAAGCTGATCGTCGACGACAGCCCATTTGCTATCGGCGGACCCCATGCGGCACGTGCATCCTGGATGGAACGTCGTCGTGCCGCGTTGCGTGGCAGCCGCAAGGAATTCATCGTCGGTCTGCACGTCCGGTCCCGGGAAATCCTCGCGCTCGTAGTAAGGAGCAAGCGGGATAGATGCCAGCAGACGCCGCGCCAGCCGCATGCCCGCAACGACAACCCGGCGATCGATCTCCTCGACCAGATAGTTGGTCTGGATGATCGGCGCTTCGAACGGATCGGCCGAGCGGCATCGCACGTAGCCGCGGCTTTCGGGCCGCTGCTGCCAGGCAGCCACCGTCATGCCCGGCTCATCTTCAAGCTGGCCCTGAACGCCTTCCTTGTAGCTCGCCGGCGTGAAGGTGAGTTGCAGATCGGAGCTTTCCGTCGTTTCGCCCGAGTGCCAGAAGCAATAGACCATCGTCGGCGAGAGCGAGAGAATGCCACGGCGCATCGCCGCCCACTTCATGGCCTCGATCGCCAGATTGAAACCGCGCGCACGTTCGTTGACCGTCCTGATGTTCCTGACGCGGGCGACCGACCGCGGAGCATAGTGATCCTGCAATCCTTCGCCGACACCTGCGAGCGCGTGCCGCACCTCGATCCCGAGCGATTGCAGCAGCTCGGGCGATCCGACGCCCGACAATTGCAACAGCTGCGGCGAGTTGTAAGCGCCACCGGACAGGATCACTTCCTTGCGGGCGCGCACCTCAACGGACGCGCCACCCTTCCCGCCTTTGGTATAGCGCACGCCGATCGCACGCTTACCGTCGAAGACGATCTCCGTCGCATGCGCATGCGTGCGCACATGCACGTTTCCGCGCTTCATCGCTGGCCGCAGAAACGCTGTTGCCGCGCTGACACGGCGGCCGTTGTGGATGGTCCGTTGCGCGTACGCGACGCCTTCCTGCGTACTGCCGTTGTAATCCGGGTTGCGCGGAATGCCGAGACTGACCGCGCCGGCAATGAACGCATCGCAGAGCGGATCGCTCCAGTCCAGATCGGTGACGGTCAGGCCGCCATCACGTCCGCGATAGGTCGCATCGCCGTCGCCGATGCGCCGCTCGAGCCGCTTGAAGTAAGGCAGCACATCCGCGTAGCCCCAGCCGCGATTGCCGAGTTGCGCCCAGGTATCGAAATCCTGATGCTGGCCGCGATTGTAGATATGGCCGTTGATCGAACTCGAACCGCCCAGCGTCTTGCCGCGTGGCGCATAAATCTGCCGCCCGCCCGTCCAGGGACCCGGTTCCTGGCTGTAACCCCAATTGATGCTTTTGTTGTAGAACGTCTTGATGAACCCGGCGGGCAAATGGATGTAGGGATGCCAGTCGCGCGGTCCCGCTTCCAGCAAGCACACGCTGGTGTCCGCATCTTCGCTCAGGCGATTTGCGAGCACGCAGCCGGCAGAACCAGCGCCGACGATCACGTAATCAAACGTATCCATGACATCCTTGAACAATGGATCGACAGTCATTCACTGGCGGGCGTCCCGGCACATTCAAACCGTGGCGGGATCGCGGGCGTGCTTGAGGGATTCAAGCACGGCCTTTGCAGTTGCGCGGGTTCCGTCCGTGCCTCCGATCTCCAGCGGCCTCAATCCTTTTTGAAACGCGTCGTCGACCGCGGAGCGGATCAGGCGTCCGCCGAGCCCGAGATCGCTGCGGTCATGCTTCTCGCCGAGCCATTCGAGCATCATCGCGGCGGAGAGGATCATCGCAACCGGATTGGCGCGGCCCTGCCCGGCGATGTCCGGCGCCGTGCCATGACACGGCTGAAACACGGCGTGACGATCGCCGATATCGGCCGAGGGCGCAAAGCCCAATCCGCCGAGCAATCCCGCCCCGAGGTCTGACAGGATATCGCCGAACATGTTCTCGGTGACGAGCACGTCGAGCTCCCACGGCCGGCGCACCATGAACAGCGACATCGCATCGACGTAAGCGTGATCCGCTTTGATGTCGCGATTGTGGTCCGCACGCTCGTCGAAAATCTTCCTGAAGAACGCAAAGCTCGAAAACACATTAGCCTTGTCGACGCAGGTCACGGTTCCCCGGCCCGTTGTCTTCTTCCGCTGCCGCGCGAGCGCGAATGAAAAGTCGAACAGCTTTTCCGAGACTTTCCGCGTGATCACCAGCGTATCGCGCGCCTCATCGTCCGTATTGGTCTGCTTGATCTTGCGTGAGGCAAACAGGCCCTCGGTCGACTCGCGGATGATAACGAAATCGAGATCGCGCGCACGCGGGTCGGCCAGCACGCCCGGAACGTTCGGCAGCGTCCGCACGGGACGCACGCCCGCGTAAAGATCGAGCTCCATCCGCAGATCGATCTGCGGCGCGATTTCCGTACCGTCCGGATATCTGATCTCCGGCCATCCCATCGCGCCGAGCAGAATGGCATCGGCCTTCCGCGCCGCCGCCAATGCAGGCGCAGGCAGCGCCACGCCGTGATCGCGGTAATGAATGGCACCGGCCTGATGCGTGTCGAATTGCAGGGAGATCGTGCCCAGCTTCGCCGCGACAGCCTTCAGGATTTCAAGGCATGGCTCCATGACCTCGATACCGATGCCGTCACCGGGGAGAACCGCGATATGGATTGAGGAGTTCATTTTTCTTCGATGTTGTTGAGGATCGGAGATCCCGAAGAGACGGCGAACCCCGGACGAATGCGGCTCGCAAGCATGCGGAAAGAACGAATATCCAAAGTATCTCCGGTAATCGCGAAAAATGCCAGCGCCGCTCCGGTCATGGGGATGTCGCTGCTGCACCGCAACGCATGCGGTCGCGGCGCTGCACACTTTCATAGCCGTTGAATTGACGGTGACAAACCGGCCATGCCAACGTCGACGAGAGCTTTGATCGACGAGAAAGAAGCGAACGCGCACCAAGAACACAACAAGCAAGCCGATTTCAAGAAGCGCTGAGATTCGCAACCGACCGCAGCATTGCGAAACCCGCGACGCGTCATGCGCGTATGGCATCGGCATTTCAAATTCCGGCTGGCATACCGTCGTTATCTAGCGCCGTCGCCTCGCTCGGCGAGTCAGGCGCCTTAGTGGAGACATTGTATGAATCGCATCACCGGCCGATCGGCGTTTCTGACCCTGCTCAAGGACGAGGGCATCACGCACCTGTTCGGCAATCCGGGGACGACCGAACTTCCGATCATGCATGCGCTCAAGGATCATCCCGATCTGACCTACGTGATGGCCATGCAGGAAAGTCTGGTGGTCGCCATCGCCGACGGCTTCAGCCGGGCATCCGGCCGGCTCGTTGCCTGCAACGTTCACGTCGCGCCCGGCCTCGGGAACGCGATGGGCTCGCTCTACAATGCGAAGTTCACCGGAACGCCGATGATCCTCACCGCCGGCCAGCAGGAACAGGGGCACGGCCTGATGGAGCCGCTGCTGTATGACCAGCTGGTGCGCATGGCCGAGCCATTGGTAAAATGGGCCGTGGAGGTAACGCGGCTCGAGGATTTGCCGCGCATCGTGCGCCGTGCCGCGAAAATCGCGACGACGCCGCCGACCGGACCGGTGTTCATCTCGCTTCCGGGCGACATCCTCAATGCCGAAGCGGGGATCGATCTCGGCAGATCGACGCGGGTCGATACGCGCGTGGCGCCGTCGGCGGAGGCTTTGCAAGCGCTCGTCAAGCGCATCCTCTCTGCAGAACGTCCGGTCATGATTGTCGGCGACGAGATCGTCAAGAGCGACGCGCTCGACGAAGCCGCATCGCTCGCAAGCACGCTGGGTTGCCCGGTCTATC